>NZ_JAMXFI010000129.1:0-23145 GCF_025460875.1 Microvirga yunnanensis | reverse complement strand
GCTAATCTGGCTCTTGTTGGACATATGGCCAAGTTGGAATCAGCCCTCTTCCTCTCAGGCTAGAGTGTCAGCGCCATAGCATATCTGATTAGGCCCTACGTTCTGCTCTGTTATTCCAGCACATTATGCGAGAGCATGGTAGCCTGTGGCCTGTTTGCACACGATCAAATCGGAAGTCTGCGCATCAGCAAACTACCTAAGCTAAAATTCTTGCGGCGGTTAGAAAGGCGATGCAAGGGAATACCGCCTAGTTTAGGACACAGATAATTTGAATCGAGGGGTAGGCGCGAGGCATGACAGACGAGCAGAAGCGCAGGCTGGAAGCGGCACTGTGGGGGATTGCCAACGATCTGAGGGGCAAGATGGATGCGGACGAGTTCCGCGATTACATCTTGGGCTTTATCTTTTTTAAGTACCTGTCCGAACGAATGCACCTATACGCCAATGATGTCCTGTCAGCAGATGGGATTAAATTCATGGACATCCGCGAGGGCACCGAAGAAGGAGAAGAGCTACTCGACGCCATCCGTACTGAAGCCGTGGATGAGCTTGGCTATTTCCTGCGTCCATCAGAGCTATTCGCCACGATTGCCGCTCGGGCAATGCAGAAGGGCAACAACTTCATCCTCGATGATCTCACCCGAATTCTCGCAAACATCCAAAAATCCACAATGGGTGCCGAAAGCGAGGAAGACTTTGACCATCTATTCGAGGATCTAGACCTTGGCTCGACCAAGCTCGGCCGCTCCGTCAGTGACCGCAACGCCCTCGTCGCCAGAATTTTGGGCCGCCTAGACACGCTCGACTTCCGCTTGCACGAGGTTAACAGCGACGTGCTAGGCGATGCGTATGAATATCTAATCGGCAAATTCGCTAGCGGCGCGGGCAAAAAAGCTGGCGAGTTCTATACCCCTCAGCAGGTTTCGACCGTCCTCGCTCGCATCGTCACCACCGGCAAAGATCGCCTACAAACCGTTTATGACCCGACCTGCGGCTCGGGCTCTCTACTGCTGCGGGTCGCCCGTGAAGTGGGAATGAGGCAGGTTGGCGGCTTTTATGGGCAGGAACTCAATCGAACGACCTACAATCTCGCTCGCATGAATATGATTTTGCATGGCGTGCACTATCGTAAGTTCGATCTAAAACAAGAAGACACACTCGAACGGCCTCAGCATACGCATATGAAATTCGAGGCTGTCGTTGCTAACCCTCCCTTTTCGGCGAACTGGAGTGCGAATCCGCATTTCTCAACCGACGATCGTTTCAGCACCTATGGCCGCCTTGCACCCGCATCTAAGGCGGATTTCGCATTCGTACTGCATATGGTTCATCATCTGGCCGATAACGGCACAATGGCGGTGATCCTGCCTCACGGCGCACTATTTCGTGGAGGCTCGGAAGGCGAGATTCGCAGGATTCTAATTGC
The DNA here is from genome assembly GCF_025460875.1 of Microvirga yunnanensis. Taxonomy (NCBI): domain Bacteria; kingdom Pseudomonadati; phylum Pseudomonadota; class Alphaproteobacteria; order Hyphomicrobiales; family Methylobacteriaceae; genus Microvirga; species Microvirga yunnanensis. Next base: position 21,719 of record NZ_JAMXFI010000129.1, on the reverse strand, counting down.
TGAACGCAACTATCTCGACGCAGTAATTGGCCTCCCCGCAAACATCTTTTATGGCACAGGCATTCCGACATGTGTGTTGGTTTTCAAGAAGTGCCGTGAGGACTCGGGCAATATCCTGTTTATTGACGCAAGTGCACATTTTGAAAAAGGAAAGAACCAGAACGTACTGCGTGACTCGGATGTTGATCAAATTGTCGAAACGTATCGCAGACGGGATGCGAAGGAACGATACAGTTATCTCGCACCGTTGAGTGAAATAGAAGAAAACGAATACAATCTCAATATCCCTCGTTATGTCGATATTTTCGAGGAGGAGCCGCCGATTGATCTTGGATCCGTCTCGAGCGAATTGCACGCATTAAAGGTAAGCACCGCCGAGATTGATTCTCGCATCGCATTGTTCTGTGCAGAACTCGGGCTGGAGACTCCGCTGTGACTAAGGTGAGCCCTAGAGGTCCAAGATTGCGCTTTCCGGAGTTCAGCCAAGGCTGGACTGAAAGGCGCGGCGGAGATGCATTCGGCCAAGGTCGAGCCCGGGGTGAGGAGGGGCTTCCACTCTATTCAGTGACGATCGACCGAGGCATGGTTCCCCGGGACAGTCTCGAACGAGAGATAAGCAGCGACGCAGAGGATGGCTCAAATCTTCGGGCCACTAAAAATGACCTAGTCTATAATATGATGCGCATGTGGCAGGGAGCCGTCGGGCGAGCGCCAGAGGATTGCATGGTCAGCCCTGCTTACGTCGTATTATCGCCAAAGCCGGGGATATCGCCGCAATTTTTTGAACAGTGGTTCAAGCGTGACCGCTCGTTGTACTTGCTCTGGGCATACTCGTATGGACTTACGAGCGACCGCCTGCGGTTATATTACCGGGATTTTGCGAAAATTCCAGTGAGCTTCCCAGCGCTCGCTGAACAACAGAAGATTGCCGATTTCCTTGCCCTCGTAGATGAACGCATCGATCTGCTGCACCGGCAACGCAGTGCATTTACGCGCTACAAGCGGGGCGCGATGCAGCGGATTTTCTCACGTGAAGTTCGGTTTACTCGCGCCGACGGCTCGGCATTTCCAGGTTGGACGCCATGCACGATCGGCGACATTTTCGACTGGGTCGGAACTAACAATCTGTCACGTGACATGCTGACCGACACAGGTGGTCAGGTTCAGAACATTCACTATGGCGATATTCATGCAGCATTCGCTGCACGGTTTAAGCAAAGCGAGGCAAAAGCGCCGTTCATAAAGCCCGAGGCAATGCCCCAACCGATGCGCGAAGATAATTATTGTCAACTCGGAGATGTCGTAATCGTCGATGCATCTGAGGACTACGCAGATATCGGCAAGGCCATCGAGATCTTGGAAGTTCGGCCGAAATCACTAGTCGCAGGTCTCCATACCTACATTGCACGTCCCAAGGTGGGGAAACTGGAAATTGGGTTTCCCGGATATCTTTTTCAGACATGGGGTCTGCGCAAGCAGATTATGCGCGTCGCACAAGGCATCTCGGTACTGGGGGTCTCGAAGTCAAACCTATCGAAGCTGATCATTGAACTCCCCCATCCAGACGAACAACGGAAAATTGCAGATTTTCTGAGCGCACTCGACGACAAGATTGCTGCAGTCTCTACGCAAATAAAATGTATGCGTGAGTTCAAGAAGGGCCTTCTGCAGCAGATGTATGTTTAGGACCAAACGATGCAGCGTGCGTCTAAGTTGATTAAAGCCAATCAGGGACAATTTCCCGATTGCGCTTACTACCTCCCTCTCTTCAGCAAGGCTCGGCGCAATATCTGCGACCATCCAGACATTTGTATCGAAACATGTAAATCGTTGATCGAGGGCATCTCCAAAACGATCATCCTTGGACTGGATAAGTCCGCAAAGCGCGAAGAGCTCGATAAAAAAGACGTCGAACCTCTGGTCAAATCTGCCGCAAAATTGCTCAAGGCAAATGACGATGTGATCGAGGAACATTTTGTGAATCGAGTCAGCGGCTTGGCTCATTCGCTGGGTGCATTGCGCAACGCTAGAGGGGACATCTCACATGGCAAAGCTGTTCCGAAGGTCGAGGATAGCACGAGCGATTTCGCTCGGCTCTGTCTCCAGATGACTGACGCGATCACGTTCTACATGCTTCAGTCGTTCTTTGCGCTTAGCGCACGCACGGACACGCTCGGACCCGAGACCCAACAATCGTCCGAAGATGAACTCCTCCCCAGTGGAATCCCTCTGGTCCATTACGACGACAATCCTGCATTTAATGACGATCTTGATCGGCGTTACCCGCTTGACGGCAAGCTGCTCTACAGCGACGCACTGTACCGACTCTATTATGAGGATTATGTGCTCGAGCTTGAGAGCTATCAGGACACCTTAGCCGAGAATGATAACACTAATGAGCAGGTCTATGGTAACGCAGACTGAAGCCCAACTCGAGGAAAGCTTGCTCGACCGATTGGTTAAGCTTGGCTGGGACCGCATCACGATCCAGAATGATGCAGAGTTGATTGCAAATCTCAAAATCCAGCTTGAGGCGCATAATAGGGTTGTCCTAACTGACGCCGAGTTCGAGAGGGTACTTAACCATCTCGATCGAGGTAATGTGTTCGAGCGAGCGAAGACGTTGCGCGATCGGTACGAACTTGCACGCGAAGATGGTAGCCGCCTCTACATCGAATTTTTGAACACCCATGAGTGGTGCCAGAACCGCTATCAGGTGACACATCAGATTACACAGGAGGGAAGCTACCGGAACCGCTACGATGTGACCTTGCTCGTTAATGGTCTGCCTCTCATCCAGATCGAACTGAAGAGGCGTGGGCTGGAGATAAAGGAAGCTTTTAATCAAGTTAACCGCTATCACCGGCACAGTTTTACTGCGGGGCGTGGCCTTTTTCAGTATATACAGCTCTTCGTAATATCGAATGGCGTTAACACCCGCTACTATGCTAATAACCGCAAGCAAAGCTTCAAACAAACTTTCACTTGGTCGCGGGAGGACAACAAGCCGCTAAACCAGCTAAGCGATTTTGCCGAGACATTCCTCGACAAATGCCACGTTTCCAAAATGATTGCTAAGTACACGGTGCTTCATGAGGGCGATCGGCAATTAATGGTCCTACGGCCCTATCAATTCTACGCAGTCGAAGCGATTATCGACCGCGTCAAGAACAGTATTAAGGGTGGTTATATCTGGCACACCACGGGATCGGGCAAGACGCTTACTAGCTTCAAAGCATCCCAAATTCTGACGGAGATGCCAGAAGTGGACAAGGTGGTGTTCGTAGTCGATCGCGCAGATTTGGATTACCAAACAACGCGCGAGTTCAATGCCTATAGCGATGGTAGCGTTGACGGTACAAACAACACACATAAGCTTGTCCGACAATTTACTGACAGCACACGGCTTATCGTCACAACGATCCAGAAGCTCAATGCTGCTATATCCCGATCGCACTTTCTTGAGCAAATGGCTCCGCTCGCAAATCGACGGATTGTATTCATCTTTGATGAATGCCACCGCTCCCAGTTCGGCGAGACCCACAAGCGTATCACTAGCTTCTTCACTAACTACCAGATGTTCGGATTCACTGGGACTCCGATCTTTGAGCTTAATGCCAACAAAAGCGAGGCAATCGCGCGGACAACCAGAGATTTGTTCGGTGATTGTCTTCACCGCTATGTCATCACTGACGCAATCCGTGACGAAAATGTTCTTAGATTCTCGATTGAATACTGGGGCAAGCTGCGTCGTCGCGACGGCAGCCTGATTGACGAGAAGGTCGCTGGTATCGATACTCGTGAGTTCTTTGAGAGCCCCGATCGAATAGAAGGCGTAGTAGATTGGATCATCTCAAACCATGCCCGAAAAACGCACAATCGCGATTTCACTGCAATCCTTGCGGTTGGAAGTGTCGATGCGCTGATTCAGTATTACGAATTCTTCCGTGCAAAAAAGGCGTTAGGTGTACATGATCTCCGAGTTGCGACCATCTTCACCTACGGCACCAATGAGGATGATAAGGACGCCAATGGCTTGATCAGCGAACCCGACTTCGAGATTGCTGCAGACACCCCCGCTAATCGTCATAGCCGGGAGAAGCTTGACAGCTTCATCTTGGATTATAACACAATGTATGGGACGGCTTTTACTACGAAGGACAGTCTGAGCTTCTACAACTACTATAAGGATATTGCAAAACGCATCAAGGAACGTGAGCGTGAAAATGCTAGCGAGAAGGACCGCGTCGATATCCTTCTCGTCGTCGCAATGTTCCTGACAGGCTTTGATGCGAAGAAGGTCAACACCCTTTATCTAGATAAGAACCTTAAGTATCACGGCCTGATCCAAGCCTATTCACGGACTAACCGCATTCTTAATGAGGTTAAATCGCAGGGAAATATCGTTTCTTTCCGCAACCTTAAATCTGCAACTGATGAGGCGCTTGCGCTCTTCGCCGACAAAGCAGCCAACGAAACAGTCCTAATCGATCCATACGACAGCTATGTCGAGCGGTTTAACGCCTGCGCCGCCGTTCTAATGGCGTTGACGCCCACCGTCGATAGTGTCGATGCACTTGAGGATGAGAACCAGCGACTGGCTTTCGTACGAGCCTTTCGCGAACTTGCGCGGATAAGGAATGTGTTGGGAGTTTTCGCCGAATTTGATTGGGCCGATCTTGCTATGGATAGTCAGATGTTTGACGATTTTAAGAGCAAGTATCTCGATATTCACGACCTGACCCGCAAGGCCACAGAGGAAGGGACAGTATCGATCATAAACGACGTGGATTTTGAGCTAGAGCTGATCCGCCATGACAAGGTGAATGTTGCCTACATCCTGCAACTCCTCCGCAACTTGACAGACGAGGAGCTAACGGAGAACCCAGATGCGGTAGCCAAGCAGAAGCGCGTAGCTGACATCCTCGACATAGTAACGTCGGAACCACAGCTCCGAAGTAAGCGCGAGTTGATCGAAAAGTTCATTCAACAGAATATGCCTCAGATTGGCGCAGGGGAAGATATTGAAACAAGCTTCAGGGCCTACTGGGAGCAAGAGCGCGATGCGGCAATTGCCAATCTTTGTGTGCAAGAACGACTAGATCGTGAGCGCTTCGACAGACTAATTGATCATTTCAATTTTACTGGGCATACGCCGCTCCGTGACGATGTCGTCAACGCACTTGTCGAGAGGCCAAAGATTCTTGAAAGACGAAAGATTGTAGACCGCATTATCGAGCGGATGACATCCCTCATCCACACCTTTGAGGACAATCTTGGGGAGGTTTGAGGGTACGGGAGGGCGATTCACCCTCACCGAGCCCAACCCTATGCGAATGAAAGGCCGTAGTTCTACTTTCGTGTCGCCCCTCACAACACCATCGTGCCACATCGGGGTATACCCTGTGGTAACGTCACTTCAGGCAGCAGATTTATTGTAACATCTGGGTTGACGCGACTATTTGTGACGCTGCTACGGTCGGGCTTAAACCCTGAGGTTACAGCATGGCCCGCATTGGTTACGCCCGCGTCAGCACTACCGACCAAGATCTCGATATCCAGCTTGCAAAGCTTAAAGCTGAGGGATGCCAAGTCATCCGTTCAGAAAAGGTGTCAGGCGCTAGCCGCAATGGCCGCTTCGAACTGGCGACGATCCTCGACTTCCTACGCCCCGGCGATGAGCTTGTGGTTACGCGCCTTGATCGGCTCGGCAGAGACACGCGCGATGTCCTCAACCTGATCCACGAGTGCGAGCAAAAGGAAGCTTTCGTCACCGTGCTCGACCCGCATGTTTCAACTCGAGGGGAGATGGGCCATATCGTGCTGACTGTGCTTGGCATGGTCGCTCAGATGGAGCGACGGTTTATCAAGGAACGGCAGCGCGACGGCATTGAGCAGGCGAAAGCCGAAGGTAGTTACAAAGGTGGCAAGCGACGGTTGGACCATGAAAAAGTCTTAGCCCTGCACGGTAAAGGCCATGGCCCGGCGGCTATCGCTAAAACTCTCGGCTGCTCCCGTATGCAGGTGTATCGCATACTGGGAAATGGGCAAAAAGCAGCCAATGTGACTGAGCCTAAGTGAGCAGGACGTCACTTTCCTTTGCCGGAAGCTCTAAGCTAAGAATCAAGCTCAGTGCTGTGGCGGAGGCTCCACTCGGTCGATTTCCATGCTGACTTTGACGGTCAGCACCCGCTGGTGGTGCTCGTTCCTGACCTCGACCGTGACCTCACGGGCGTCACCCTTCGGCAGGCAGTCCCGTCCGATCTCGGCTGCAGTAGTTGCCGCCTCGCGTTCGGTGGCCTCAAGGCTGTCGAACTCAAGGCCCTCTTCATCAAGGGTGAAGCTCGTCCCCTCGCGCACGTCAAAATAGAACCGAGGCACGAATTTTCCCTGAAAAAGCAAAGACGAATTGAGTTTTATTGCTTAAATCGAATGCTTCAAGGAGAAAATAACATAGGTTTATTGAATAAATTTATCTATGTGCTAGATATAAATCATTGTCAGCAACCGAACATAGGCGCTGATACCTGAGAGAGACGTGTGCTCCCGCCTGCTACAGGAGGAGTGTCACATGCACGCTTCTTTCCACTCCGCTTCTATTTCCTCGCGAGAGAATCCCCTCATCCGCAAGCTGGAGAGCATCTTCGCGCTCACCGATGACGAGCGGCAGGCGCTCGAAAACTTGCCAATGCAGCTTGCCGTCATCAAGGAGGATCAAGACATCGTGCGTGAGGGCGACCGGCCCTCCCGGTCATGCGTGATCCTGAGCGGCTTTACCGCGACTTACAAGATGACCGCAGGCGGCAAGCGCCAGATCGTGTCCTTCGGCATTGCCGGTGACATTCCCGATTTGCAGAGCCTGCACCTGAAGGTGTTGGACATCAGCATCGGCACGCTCACTCCATGCCGGGTGGGGTTCATCCCGCATGAGGCCCTGCGCGACCTTTGCACCCGCTATCCTCGCATCGCCGCAGCCTTCTGGCGCGAGACCCTGATCGATGGGGCCATCTTCCGGGAATGGGTGACTAATGTCGGACGCCGCGAAGCCTACAATCGTATGGCCCATGTCCTTTGCGAGTTGCTAGTGCGCCTGAGAGCCGTTGGTCTGGTGGAGGGCCATGCCTGTGAGCTTCCAATTACGCAGGGCGAGTTCGCAGATGCCATGGGCATTACGACAGTGCACGTTAACCGGGTTCTCCAGCAAATGCGGGCTGACGGTTTGATCGATTTGAAAGGCGACCGGTTGAACGTTCCTGACTGGGACAGGTTGAAGGAAGCAGGCGAGTTCGACCCGATCTACCTTCACCTGGAGGTTGATCAGGCCGCCGCATAAACTGCCTCGGTCGGCTGGATTGGCTCTATTCAGTCATCTTCCCTGATTTCCGCGCCTCCGAGCCACGCGAGAACGGCATCGAGCGTGGGGAACTTGTGCTCAGTTTTCGTGAAGGGCGCTGGCATTGTCTCGGGCGGGACGTCGTCCAGCAGCTCCGCTGTCCACGTCGCCGCTCTCGGGCCGTTCTTCACGACACCTCCAATGAGCTTACCATTGAGCATAAGATCGTAGCTTCCCGGCGCGAGCTTGTGCAGGCTGTAGGGCATCACGCCTTTCCTCGCTCAGCCGTGAGGCTAGCCATCGTAGTGCTCATGAGCGACGGCGGTCAGGCTGCCCTTGACGGGCTCATCAAGGCTTCGATCTGTTCGACCAGTACGTTCGGATAGACCGGCTTCGGGATAAAGGTCGCCGAGGGCGGGAGGTCACCCTCATCCGGGAATGCCTTGCCTGAAATGACGAGGACCCCAACCTCGGGCCAGCCCTGTGCGACCAGCCGTGCAAACTCGAAGCCGTCGAGGGAACCGGGCATATCAACGTCCGTCAGGACGGCGCTGACCTCGGGCCGTTCCTTCAAGATCTCAAACGCTTCATCGGCATCCTGAGCCTCAAGGACCCAGAATCCGGCCTCTCGCAGGATATCGACCTGCGTCAGCCGCACGAGCGGCTCGTCCTCGACGAGAAGGACGATAGGCTGGTTGAGAATAGGACCACGCGGTTTCATGGATGCGGGAACGGCAGGCAGAGGGACTTGGTTCCTTGGACCACCTCGGAACCCCTCCTAACCTTGGCCGTTAACAACGCATCTGGTGATCTGACAGGTGCCTGTGACTGAAATCGTCGAAATCCACTGGAATGCCCGCCCTTACCTGACCAGCCTACGGATTAAGGTGAAGGGCGGGTCGCTCGATCCACGCGCCGAGCGCCTATTCCAGCAGGTGCGTGAAGGCGCCGCCACCCTGTTCCCGGGCTGCGCGATCCTCGTGCGCATTGCGACCCGCGACAAAGATCCAAACGCGCGATTGCGCATCTCCCGCGATGGAGTGGAGCAGCACGACCTTGAAGCAATGGAGGCTTTGATCGAGCGTGTCGCTCAGCAAGTTGCCCTCAATGCGAGCGGAAACTAAGCGCAGTAACGCTTCGTTTTGTTTCTGCCCCCTGTCGGCTTCGTAGGCTTTGGGCAGCTTTCACAAGGTAGAACCCACCGCTGGTCATAGGAGAACATTCGTAAGTATCCATTCTTGTCTTGCGGAATAAATACTGATGACCAGTGGTCTTGGGCCACCTTGCTTGTTCAGCTCCCTCATAACTGCATCTCACGAACTTATTGCTTAGCTGAAACCCACGACTCTCTCATAGGTTGTTAACCTACGTTAATTTCGCCCCCGACTGATTGCTCGGGCATCGTAGACGAGTTTAGAAAGCCATCTGAGGCTGGATCATGCAATTTATTGCACGCGAGCTTTCAAATAAGACCGAGAGCAATTCTCTAAACCCGCAGTTCTGGGACGACATGCTGCGGGCGAGTATCGGGCGTGATCTGCGCTCCCGCTATCAGGATACTTTCGATCAGCCGTTGCCTCAGCGCCTGTCTGCTCTGCTGGAGCAACTTGAAAAGCGGCTGCACTCAATGGGGTCCTAGAATGCGATGGGAGCCAATGCAGACAGCCCCTCGCGACGGCACTCCTGTGCTTATCTTCACGCAGTGGAATGACCGTGTCATTGGACACTGGTCGCCGCACCGAGGGATTTGGATTGACGCTAGCCATGCGGTGGTTGTCGCGACCCGATGGATGCCATTACCTGAGCCTCCAGCAGAGATCTAGCTATGGCGCGACCCGCAAGGCTGCCGCGCGAACAAAGGATGCGCTCCGAACCACCATCGGCGAAGTGCTTGACAGCGTCCCGACCGAGGAGCGCCAGAGCCCTCTCAGCAACTGCGGCTATGAACTCATCCCGGAGCAGCTTGCTGCCATCCTGCGTCAGATCGAAATCTAGGAGAACCGACATGGAGCAGATGCAGTCTGAGCCCCGTGTGGCCTTGATCGTCGAAGATGATCCGGACGTTCGCGAACTCGCAGGCGCCCTGCTGGAGGAGACCAAGCTGGACGTGGTAGAGGTCGAGAGTGCCGATGCGGCTCTGGCCTACCTTCAGAACCATGGCGGTGAGGTAGCGATGATCTTCGCCGACATCCGCCTGCCGGGTCTGATGAACGGGGTTCAGTTGGCTAAGGCAGCCTACGCGCTCTGGCCAACGATCCGGATCGTGCTCACGTCGGGTGATCCCGGCGCTCTGTCTGACGACCTGCCGGACTACGTCACTTTCATGCCAAAGCCGTGGCGCGGCCTCGATGTGCTGGTCGAAGCGGAGAAAGCCGTGCACACCCGGCAGCCACCTGTGGCTTGAACATGCTCAGGGGCCAGCTTGTGCTCGTTGTCGCCGTCTTCTCGGGTGCTGCCCTCTACATCAACGTGGCCAAGCAGCCCGCCCGTCTGTGCGAGACGACCCCTGCTGACCCCGTGGAAGCCATCTTTCAAACGCGGATTAGCTATGCAGGCTCCGCTGGCAATCGAAGGCTTCCTGCTCGGCCTCGCAGCATGGTGGCAGACCGGACATGTCGGATGGATCCGTGGAGCGGAGGAAGCCCTCGGATGTCTTATTCCGCACTCCAGGTGGGTTCAGTTAAAAGGGATGGAGGCTAGCCGTGGCTGACGATCACTCCTCAGGTCGCAAACGACCTGCCAAAGACCCAGAAAAGCTCGTGACGTCAGCGGTCAATCAGGAACAGGAAGCCGCTGCGTTGGCGTCTAAGGCGGCTGAGCTGGAAGCGGATGGCAAACTGTTGGAGGCCAAGCTCTTGGCCCGCGCCTCGCGGCATCGTCGGGTCGAAAGCCTCAAGGTGCGAGCCGTCGCCGCTGCTACAAGGAAGGTGCCGTAGGATCAGGTCTCAACTAGAGCAAACGCATAACACGATCCTTTATGCGGCTCTTAAGCTGAGGGTGGCCGCTGGGTCCGTGGTCTAGCAGGCGCTTTGGATCCAGGCTTGTTTCGAGGGGTCGATTTTGCCCTAATCCGCATAGCCCGTCCCTCTGGCTGATCGATATCGAAAGCCCCTGTCCTCCGGACAAGATCACTGAGCTTCCTGTACCCATACGTGCGTGGGTCGAAGTCCGAGGCAATAGTTACGAGACGTTTTCCCACAGCGCCCAACGCCACCCAACCATCCTCGGTATCCATCTGGGCGATGGCCTTGTTCAAAATGGGAATGGCCGCAGTAGGGGGCTGAAGAGCCTTGGCGGATGAGCCTTCTTCGGGAGCAGCGGCCTGAACCTCAGGCAGCAGGTTTTCCGTATAAATGAATCGACGGCACGCCTGCCTGAAGCTTTCAGGGGTTTTCTGCTCCCCAAAACCATAGACATCGGCACCTTGCTCCCGGAGACGGGATGCAAGGCGCGTGAAGTCACTATCTGAGGAGACAAGGCAGAACCCATCAAGCCGACCACCATGCAAAAGGTCCATCGCGTCAATCACGAGGGCGATGTCAGATGCGTTCTTACCAGTCGTGTAAGCGAACTGCTGATAGGGGTCTATTGCGTACTTTTGGAGAATCTCCACCCACGACTTCAGGCGCTGCCCTGAAAAATCCCCGTAGATCCGCCGGACGCTTGCTTCGCCAAACTTGGCGATCTCCTCAAAAAGCCCGGCCGCAATGCGCGGAGAAGTATTGTCCGCATCAATGAGGACAGCAAATCGGCGGGGGCGCGTGTCTTCGGCCATGTTGTGCACCTCGACCGGGTGTATGCCCTCAGACGGGATTTAGGGCCATGAATAGGCTCAAACATGTTGAGGATGAGCAATCAATAGCCGCTTGAAATATTTGCTGTATTACCTGCAATCCTCTGTGGAAATATGGCCCTAGGGAGAAGGCGTCCATGACGCTCGACGGTTTTTTGACGTTTCTAGGATTGGCTGCCGCGATCTATGCGGTTGTTCCATCCGTTGCAAAGTTGCGGGCGAATCTTGGGCTGCGTCTCCAGTTGCTGGTGGCAATCTGCGCACTGATCCTCGTCCTCTATCTCGAGTTCTTCGATCTCGTCAGCCAGCCATGCCCTAAAGCCCTCGGTCGGGCCTGTGAATGGCTCTACTTTCCAGGCGACAAAAGCTTTACGCCTCCCCAACTCGCCTTTTTCGTTGTTCTGGCCTGGATGGGAGCCGCGTGGCTCATTCATCGCTATTCGCGGCCCGGTGCCAGCTTATTGCCCACGTTGTCTCGGCTCGTTGATGATCTTGTTTATGAACGCCGCTTCGCCGAGGTTTTGAAGCTGGTTGAGCCCTTTTTGCCGCTCATTGACCGGGCCATGCATAGAAGGCTGTTCTTCCAGCGCCTGCACTACCGGCTGTTGGATCTAGCGGGACTTAACGTCATCGATCCGAAACACTTTCTGAAGAGGCTCGAAGAGCCGAAGACAAAGAGTCCGCTAGCTGAGCGCATCATGTCTTTTGCAAAGCGGCGGCTTGGGGATATGGCCGTTCTTATTCCCTCTCAAGGAAAAGCGGAGGAAGCCGCACGGGAAATTGCTCGTGTGTTGCTGCGGTCCGTGGAGCTTAGGCGGTTCATCGTGCAGATGCGCCCTTATTCTGCCCTCTCTCTGTTGAAGCTCCGCTCCTTCGACAGGCACGACTTTGCAGCCGGCTACTTTCAGGGGTTGCTCGCCGACCCTGCCAGCATTCTCTACCATGAGCTTAGGCATAATCAGAGTGTGTCATACGGAGGGTGCTATTCTCTGCCCGAGTCAAATCGCTTGCTTCACTACCTATTCACAGACGCCAACACCGCTATTGATCTTTCTGTCTGGAAGCCGATTGGCGACTACGTTCTGGCGAATATGAGACCTGATCACCCGTCGAAATATTTTGTTCAACTTAATGGCCGGAGCGACAACTTTGATAATGAGCAGTGGCAAGATCCAACATTCGCAGGAATTTTCTTCTTCGACATTATGGTTAGGGCCGCCGCACACCAAGGCATCGAATACCATATGTGGCTCTTCTACTTACCTTTGATCGTCCGTGAACTCGAAGAGGGATATGATACGTCAAGCCCTCGGATCGATCTTTCCGACGAATTTCCCACACGTTCCGCTAGGCTGATTTATGAAGCTCTCAGGACAGTTCGTGACTGGGTCGAACTTGTCGAGCATTTGCCGGAGGAGTCCCCGAACCGAGTCATTCCGGATGCATACACAATGAGAGACGGTACGATCCCGGCGTCTGCTGCACTAGCTCTAGGGCAGTGTATGGCAACCATAGCCTTATCAAAAAGACTTAATGAGAAATTCGCACTCGAGATGCACGACGTCATCATAGGTGGAATTCGCAACCTTGGACGCGAAGGGGTTCAGGGTCAGATGCGATCATTCTTAGTTGCGTCAATCATCAATGGTGGCCGACACGGGCGAGACAGAGACTATGGCGCACGGCTTGCCACTCTCATAGCTATGTCTGACCCTGTGCTGCGGTATGAGATCGACGATTACGAAAAGGCACTTCGAGCGGTTTATCCCAAACTGCAATTTTAATGTGGTTCCGGTGGAGCGCCTGTCGTCCGATGATCCGGGTTTGAAGCTCAAGTTTCGTGTACCTGCCTTTACGAAACCCTGCTTTTGAAGCGTCGCAATGCGAATCCACCCTGCCGCACTCGACGATACTGGCCGTATCATGGCCTGCGGGAGCGACACGCAACGGTTCATCGGCGTCATTAGTACTCGTTTGCCAGCATAAGGGTCATTACCCGACAGGTTACATTCGGGTCGGTTGGATCGGGTGAAGCGTATTGCAGGTCAAGGTCGTAGTAGTCGATTTTGAACATGACCATATGCTCCTCGACCCGCACAGCCCCGAAGTCGTGCTCGCCATAAGGGTCGTTGTCAGGGCTGAAGGCATTGAAGCCTCTGACCGCCTGATCGATGCGCAGCACCATCTCGTTGCCTAAGGCAGCAATACCTCGGGTCATCACCACCCGCCCGCCAATGCGGTGTTTGCGTAGTTGGTCATTGAGGTCGCACACACGCGCAGCCGTCTGGCCGATTGAATGAGCCATGATGAGTATCCTGATTTTTGGCTGTTGAGGGTTAAATCGCTGCAAGCGGCTGTAAGGCTCACAGGGGCGCTTGGCACTGTGTCGGCTGGTAGGGTAGCCCCGGGCAGCGCAAAGGCCGCCCGCGAGCTTCATTTTGGGGCTGCGGCAGCCTCGAAAGGGGGTAGCAGGCTCAAGTGCCCACGCTTTCGCACAAAGGTCGGCAAGTCAGGCCAATCACGCCAGCGAAGTATAAACAGATCGTTTGGTTTGGCGTCTGTCACCACCGCCTCATACCAGCCATCCATATGGCCCTCGCTAGCCAAAACTACACTGCCAACCGTGATCGCGTCCCATGACGAAGGATTGGTCGTTGGTGTTGCCGTGTCTCCGGAACTGCTGACTTCAGCGTCTGGCATCGGCGCTTGGTTGAGGGCAGGTTGAATAGCCTCTGGTCCTTGGGCAGGGATTTCACCGCCCATCGCTTCAAGCTGTTCAATCAATAGGCGGTTGCAGAACGGCAGTAGCGCCTTCTGTGACGAGCTAAAGATTTTGCCAGTAGGCAATTTCCCGGGCAGCGCCTGTTGCTGATCTGCGGTTAGGCGCAGGATCTTCACGCCCATCAATGCGGCTGCTTTGAGGGCGAGCTCCGCATCAGCACTGCCAAAGCTGCCTGCGTGCCCTTTGCCGCGTTCATCTCTATGAAACAATACGAGCATTGATGGCCCAGGTTCACCAGCGACTGCGCTGGCCCCTGTTGGCTCGGGGTTTTGGCTCTCATTTCGCATGGGACTCTCCCCAAAAGAAAAGAGCCCCGGAAAGGGCTCTGTTGGGGAGACTGAAGGTGATAGTCGGCTTTCGTTGCGTGAGCCGCGCGGCCGACGGGCGCGGGTATGTATAACTTTGTTTCATTTATAGCCCTATAAGTTTCTACCACAGGCGCAGGGTCAAAGTCGCTGATTTTAGGCCAAAAGCTTGCCCAATTTGACCCCGGCCCTAAAAGTATATAGGATTAAAGTCTTATTGTCAAGCGCAGCTTAGTCAGGCACACCCCTGAGGCTAACTCTGTCACAATCGTCGAAAACCGGGCAGTATCGACAATCGCAACGGGCTTGATCGTTGATCCGGTTTCCGTTGCAGATGTTGTGGCCATCAGCAGCGCAAAATGCCCATATCGAGTGCTGAATGAAGCGCGGGCTCGCAGAAGGACGATCCATCCGCTGCGCCAAACCCTCGATGAGGCTAGCGCAGCCTGCCGCCGAATAGCAGGCTGGTCCGATCTCGTGTGCGCAACCGAAGCGGTGCAGGACGCCTGTTCGATGCAAAAACGAATGCACCAAAGAATCGACGGCGACAAAAATTTTCCCGGTATTTCGCCATCGTTCTCGGTTTGGATCCCCCGCCAGAAGCAGGTCGGCTAAGGCCATCGACCAGAGCTTGCGGCCAACCCCGTAGATGTTCTCAAGAGGAGAAAGCAGGGCCTCGCGGAGAACCGCCGCTCGATGCGGGTCCTCGGCTCCCGGGTCGGCCTGCTGTAGTCGATCATCGATCCAACCGACGAGGTCGCCTTCACAGATATCGCGGATAAAAAGGAATAGCGAATAAGCCGCCTGATTGAGCCGTCCATTTCGTAAGGGATGTTGCGGCAAGGGGCAGTCGTGAAGAAGGTGAGGCTCGGAGCAGGTCAACACTGATTTTTTGTAGCCGCACCCCGAGAGGTGCCAGTAGCTTTTGAGGCGATGACAGGCCGGATCATCCTTGAGCCTAACCCGAATTTCGGACCAACGCACACTTCCGTGCCTCTCGGCGTAGGAGAAGGCGACGGCATCGCTGATCCCTTGAAGCTGAAAGAGCGTGAGTAACCAGTCGAAGATAGGACCTGAATCGCGCCGAGCGACAGCGTCCTGAACACCGGCGCTTTCGAGATTGTTCGCGATGTCATCGAGAAACGTGATCGGGGCCAGAGCTAGGGCCGGTTGAACCACTCTTCTGAAATGAGCCCAGTGTTCGGTCCGATCTGAATGCACTGCACATACCGCTGCTGATAAAGGTTCAGCGTCGTAGCCCAGCCCACAATAGTCATGTCAAGCGAACTGCGTGGCAAGTCTAAGATCGATATAGTCGAACTCAGGTCTGCGAGGCAGACATGTCGGGTCCGTCTCAGGCCGAGCTAGAAGCAAGTGCTCGCGTAAATACCAATTGTGAATCGCAGCAAGCCGGTCGCGTTGGATGCGCCAACGAGGCTGGCCCTGCCTAATCCCTACCAGATGCGGATGCCGGAAACGGGGTCAGTATATGGACTGCTGTACCCAAATGAACCACCAGACCATAGCCCACTACCCCACACCCCCAACCAGCACATACCCATCGAACAACAAAGGTATGTCCAATGTATCACACAACCCACGTCATCAACGGCTATAGCCAAATGATAACAGATCGTCTCAACGCAGGATGGGATGGATACTTGCTGACGTTCATGTTTAAGCCGATTGGCGGATCACACCGCAACGTCAAACGGCAGATGGAACGAGAGCTGGAACGAGTGTACGGAAAGTCCCTCACTCGGATCATTAGGAAGCCTGCGTCACATGAGATTAATGAGCTTCCACTTTGGATCGCGTGCCCGGACTACCCTGTCCCCAAAGGAAGCTCGGAGAGGCAATCCCTGCGTGACGTAACGGTCAACGACGGTCGGCATATGCACGCGGATGTGGTGATCCCGCCTTGGTCTCGGATGAAAGAAGATCTTGCAACCCATTTCGACGAGAAGCAAAGCCACTATGTGACAGCGGACAGCGCCCTGTTTCGCATCGATGCTGTACCAATCACACATGACCCGAACTACGTGACCGGGTATGTCCTTAAGGCATTAAGGCGTGGCTGGGTCGGAGAAGCAGAAATTCTCGTTCTGCCCCGCTCGGCAACGGAGCTTCGGGACAAGGCGGCATAGATAGACCCATTTCTATATCTAGCGGATTAGCCGACCCCCGATAGGAGATCGGCTAATCACCACAATGGTCTGTCTAGCAGCTCAAGTTGACCTACTCGCCGAGCCACGCTCACAGCCGATACCAGCCGAGCAAACCAATACCCATACAATGCGATTTCGGGGCCGCTAGGGGGTTTATCGGCACTGAGGTAAGGCAAGCCCCCCGGTGCTGCCGAGCCCGGCCTGTCGCGGCTCGCCTGTTTCGTTCAGGCACACGGCCATATGGTCAGCTTTGATGTACTATCATCTCAGACCGTCCTCAGCGCACTTCTGGAAATAGGCCACGACCGCACTTCTCAGCCGGTCCAAGTCCTTCAGAACGTCATGCGCTTTCTCATCGAGGGGAGTCGAAGGCAGATCGTTCCCTCGTTCCATACTCTCAGAGCCCGTTTGAGAATTCACTTTAGGCCCAAGATCTCGTGGGTCGGTTCTGCTGGGAGCCCTTGCATGTTGCGGTTTCAGCCTATTATCAAACGGGCTCTCAGCAACAATTGAACTCCGGATCGGGCTTTGCTTCGCACCCAACTTAGTCGCCCGCTTGGTGTCTTGATCGCGCTTATGATCACTTGAAATTGTGTGATCTAACACCTTTTGGGCTCGTTTTCTTTTCGACTTCTTAACTGCCTTACGATACAGGGACTCAATGCCCCCGTTCTTACTAATAAGGCGCGAAATCCTTTCGGGCCTGACACCCTTGTCAAAGAATGCCTGCAAGCCACGAGCATAGATGTAGGCGCGGCTGTAGTTTTCATTCTGGCCATCGAAAAGCACGTATCGCATTGTCCATATGAGGACCTTGCTCCTTCCTTTCTTGCTGTTCGTAGGCCGTTGGCGTCGGCCCTTCCAATGATCATCTTTAGTGAATTTGCGCCAAGCCTCATCGTTGTGGAGAAACTGGAACGCGATGTCGTAGGTGTGCCCCAGCCATCGGCAAAACTTGCCTCGGAACCGCAGATCGATTTGCTGAATTTTCTGTCGGCATGAGACTGCAGCCGCGACCACCTCGTCCGCAGTTTGGGCGCGTTTCGCCCTCTCGGAAGCAAGGCCGAGTTGCTTGGATGTTCTGCGCTTATTGTTTGACATATTGAGTTCTCGAAAAGGCGAGCATTATCAGCGAATTCTTAGGTAACCCAAGAATTGGTCGGGTGGGCTCGCAGTTGTGGGATTTGCTATGAATGCGGCTTTGCCGCGTGATTGATTGGGGCGGGAGCGTTGCCTTAGAGCATGGACGCTCCCGCCTCATCTATGATCCTAGAAGCTACGATTGCGCCTGTTTCGGATCTAAGCTTTGGAGAAGCTTCCGTATGTCGGACTTCCGCCACGCTGCAATACGTGGACCAAGGCTCACGGGCGGTGGCGCTTTTCCTTGCTGAATCCAACTGTACCAAGTGGATCTTGATATCGGGAGAAGCCCTTTTGAGCCGATAATCGCATTCAGGCGGTAATATCCCTCGTCGCCGAGATCAGCCTCTGCTGGAGGTCTCGGGTGCCATGAGGGACTAGGAAGGTTGTTGATCATTTTGCTGTCTCTACCGTCCGTTATTGGACGACAAGAGACGTACCGATCCCTCCGGAGTAGCGAAATTCTGCAAAATGAAATTGCACTGTGCAATCAGCAAATGCACCTATGCAATTCAGATCTGCACACTTGCCTTATCGTCTATATTTTTCTCTGATTTTCTCAATCATTGCAGCGGGGAGGTTCGGCACTGGGATGGGACTTTGCTCCATCTTGGGCAAGTAAACTGCATTCGCTTGCACAACGTCCACGGTTGCTATCTCGGAGAGGATTACCTGATTGGCGAATTTTGCTCTGGCGATCCATTCGGGCAGCAGGTGGCCGTGCTCTTCCCAAGTTGCGACTCCTTCAAGGATACAGTCTAGAAGAGATCGATCCGGCATCACTTTGATTGATGACGCCGCGTACAAAAGGCAGATTTGCCCTTCATAGTAGTCTCGATGATTGATCAGGCTACGTCGGCGAAGGTGTATCTTTGGCTTTGGCTTTTCCGTATCGGTCTTCTTATCCTTCTGCGCTTCGGAAAGACTGTCGATGATCGTGAAGGCTGCATTAAAGCTTGGCGGGCGATGCTTCCCGGTGTGTTTAAGCTCAGCGATATGATAGTGAGTGATCTCCATGATCGTAATCACGGATCGTATTCCGCTCACCCGAGATTTAAGACTTTCTTCTAAAGAGCCAACAGAGGGAGAGCTGATGAGCCTACCGATCCCACCAATCGGGTAATAGATATCTTGGAAGAAGTCCGAGCCTATCCGGATTAGGCGAATATAGAAATCCACTAGCACTGGATACGCTTGCAACATCTTCGGGACGTTGCTTTCCTCGTCCTTGATAATTTTTAAAGTCTGGAGAGCCATACTATCTTGTACGATATCCTGACGCTGTGAGGTGACAACAACCCACGCGCAGAAACCGGCGAATAGGACCTCCTTATGACCATGATAGGATGGCTCCTTGGAAAGCAGAAGGTCTAGGACATGGCGTGCATCGAACCTATCCCATGCATATTCAGTAAAGCTTTCTGCTGAGGGATCGAGCTTCGTCGGGTTCTCCCTATTGAGCAAGCGGACAATTTCTTGCCAGCTTGAAATGACTTGGCCCTCGGCAGTCTTTTCTGTGCGACCCATTTCAGTATCCATGTTTTAAGACTGAACCTGCTTTGATGGATCTGTACAGAACATCATCCAAGCCGCCATCATCTCTCGGCGCTTTTCCATAAGGTCCCCTCGGCGGTAGGCAGCCTCGACCTTGTTCTCGATTGTATGCGCAAGAGCCATTTCCGCGACCTCCCGCGGGAAGTGGGTTGCCTCAGCCGCCCAGTCCCTAAAGGACGAGCGGAAGCCATGCGCTGTCACATTCAGCTTCATGCGGCGCAACATCATCAGGAAGACCATATTGGACAATGGTTTCTCAGGAGATCGACCGGGAAATACATAACTACTGTCCGTGCCCAGCACCTTCGCTCGTCTCAGGATCTCAACGCAACGGTCGCTTAAAGGGACGCGGTGAACGCGCCCGGCCTTCATCCGGTCGGCAGGAACGGTCCAAAGCGCCTGATCTAGGTCGAATTCGTCCCACCGGGCCTGAAGCACTTCGCTGGTTCGGGAGGCGGTCAGGATCAGGAACTCAAGGGCAAGCCGGGTGATCTCACCGGCATCGGACGCTTGAAGGTTCGTGATGAAGGCTGGAACTTGCCCATAGGGCATGGCCTCATGGTGACTGTCGCGGCCATTCTGCTTCGGAAGGCCCCTTTCGACGCCCTCGACTGGATTTTCGCCTGATCGGAAACCAGCAGCCTTGGCCCAATCCAACACAGCCTTGATCCGCTGGCGCACCCGCCGCGCCGTTTCCGGCTTTGTCAGCCAAATCGGGCTGAGGGCCTTAAGAACGTCGGGCGTGTGGACCTGATCGACCCGAGTTTCGCCCAAGTGGGGAAACACGTATTCCTTGAGGGTGTTGATCCACTGATCGACGTGCTTCTTGTTCTTCCAGCTTGCCTTGTGCTCGGCGTGGACCTGCTCGGCGGCTATGGTGAAGGTCGGTATCTCGCGCTTCTCCTTCCGCTTCTCGGCCAAAGGATCGCCGCCATCTCGGGCGAGTTTCCGATAGGACAGGGCTTTTTCACGAGCTTCACTAAGCGAAACGAGAGATGTGCCACCTAGTCCTATGTCCCGCCGTTTGCCGTGGACGACCACCCGCAGGAGCCACCGCTTAGCTCCCGAAGGATCGACAACAAGGTAGAGACCATTGCCATCAGCATAGCGCCCCGGCTTGTTGAGGTTGCGAACCTGCATGGCCGTAAGCGCCTTGTCAGGATGCTTGCCTGCCCCCTTCATGCCCTGTCCGCCTAACTCAAATGCCCCACATTTCAGCCCACATCATAAACAGGATGCAGTGGCATTTCAACAGACGAGCTTGGACAACCCAATCTCCTAAACACCTTGCTTTACTTAGGTTTTCTGGATGACCTCAGACTTGCTTGGATGCAGCCAAGGCGGACCCCCTCTCCGCCAATTGTTCAACTTTAACAATAACTTAGCTGCTTCGACTTCCGCTACTGAATTGAAGTGCGAGCTGCTGCTCCTTAGATAAACTGTGACGGCCTATCCCCATGGCTGGATAACGCTGCTTCTGCCGAGCAGGCTCTGAAGACATCAGCGAGCGTCTTGTCTCTGGTTGTGTGAGAGTGCTGTCAGCGCTGCTCAGCCTCCAGTCCGATCCTTCCGTTGACCAGCAATGTCACTGCGAGTAGTGTTCTCTATCCGTTCTCGATTGCAGGCTTGCGTCCGCTTTGGTCTGTAAACTGTAATGGTATTGCACGATTGTAGGTTATGACCACCCAATCATCCTCGCGCACGCTGTTCTTCTTCGAGAAGCCTTCGGCCATGCGCCAATTGCAGCGGTTCTTCAAATCACCGAGCACAGTCTGCGTCTCTGCCGAGGGCCATCTCTTGGCGGCCGAGGAGCCCGGCAATATTCGGGATGAATGGAAGTCTTGGCGCCTTGATACCCTGCCGATTGTGCTCGAGCGTATCCCAGTTACATATGGCACCAACCGCTCCGGCCAGTCGCACAAGCCAAAGATCGTGGCGATCAAGCAAGCTCTTCAGGGCGTGGAGCGCGTCATCATCGCCACCGACCCAGGCCGCGAGGGCTCGATGATTGCTTGGGAGGTGCTTGAGCATCTTGGCTATCGAGGTCAGGTAGATCGCCTCAAGCTGGGTGCTCTCGATGAAGTCTCAATCCGACGTGCCTTTGCGGCGATGGCCAGGGAGCCCGACTCGGGTGAGCGCGACTATGCCGCTTATCTTGAAGCCCTGTGCCGCCAATATGAGGACTACCACCTGGGGCTCAACGGCACGCGCGCCATCTCTTTAAGGCTCCGGCCGCCAGCTTTCAGACAGCCCTGGCGGTTCGGTGGCGTGCAGACTCCGACGCTCGCGATCCTGGCTGATCTCGAGAAGCGCATTCGTGACTTCGTCCCGCAAGATTATTTCAAGATAGCTCTAACCGCCATCACGGACGCTGGTGCCGAGGTCACTCTCTGGCACGCACCAAAGGACAAGATCCTCGACAAGCAGGTGGCCGAGACGATTCAGCAGGCAGCCGCTTCCTGGTCCGGTCCGCTTGGTGTCGAGCAGAAGGACGTGCGCCGGGCACCCCCTCGCCTATTCTCGAAAGACACTCTCGCCCGCCGCTGCGCCAAGCGCTTCGGCTGGGATCCTCAGCACACGGCCAAGCTGGCACAGGAGCTCTACGATCAGGGCTACCTGACCTATCCTCGCACTGAATCCGAGC
>NZ_JAMXFI010000128.1:0-23428 GCF_025460875.1 Microvirga yunnanensis | reverse complement strand
GGTTTGCTCAAATCGGGGCTCAACGGACATCGGTTGGTCTCCAGCGTGAGTGGATACAGCAACCTCACTCTGCCAGAGAGTGGACCGCTATCCACCCCCATAGGATCTGTAGTGCTAGAGCATCGGACGTGAAAAGTGGGTCCACTTTTGGGATCGGATCCGATGCTCCCCGCCTCAAGGGGCGCATCGTCCGGGACCCTGTCTTGATCGCTCGGCCGGATGGCACCCCGTCATCACCGGGCCCTGACCATCTTCTCCACGTCATCACCGGCCTTGTGCCGGTGATCCCGATTCCGAGAGGCGCCGTGCTCAAGACAATCGGGATGGCCGGCACAAGGCCGGCCATGACGTGGGGAGGGTGGCGGGAAGGGCGGAGGGTGCCATGACGTGCGGAGGGTGTCCGCACCGGCCTGTCCCACCCGCCACGTCATCACCGGGCTCGTCCCGGTGATCCCGATTGTCCGATGCTCCACTCTGGGCTGGCGCATCGTTCGACGCGAAAAACCGGGTCCACTCTTTCGCACGGTGCGCTCGAGCATCGGACCCAAAAGTGGAATCCACTTTTGGGATCGGATCCGGTGCTCCACTTTTGGCCGGCGCACCGTTGGCTGCGAAAAACCGGGTCCACTCTTTCGCACGGTGCGCTAGATGATGGTGGATCCATCCGATCTGACGCGGGCATCTCCGATCTGGCGGCCGAGCTTCTCGGCCTCCTGGTCGCTCACGTGGATCCGGACCAGGGTCCATTCCTTCTCCGACTTCCACAGGCGGAACGAGATCATGAACCCGTCGCCATCTTTCTGCGCATCGGCATGGGTTGCATCGGGCAGGTCGTAGGGCCCGAGGCCGTCGAAGGTCAGCTGTCCCACAATTCTCTCCGATCACGCGCCCCGTCGTCGACGGGTCGAAGCCCGGGCGCTGCTGGCAGTCCCGGTTCTATGTCTTCCCTTCACACGATTTTTCAAGCCATGCGAAGACGGCGTCCTGCTGCTCGGCGGTCAAGATATGCGCCAGAGGGCGGATTCGGGTCTCCAGGTTGTGCGGAGAAAGGGCCGGGAGCCTCGCCATGGCTGCCGGTGTCAGAGGTTGGGCGCGATCCGCAGCTCGAGCGTCGCGGAGGCGACGGGCCGGGTGTTGGGCGCGACCCCATAGCCGAGCCTGACCTTGAGGTCCGACCGGAACCGGTCCGCCGGCTGGGTCAGCCGGGTCCGGCCGACGAGTTCCGACACGAGGCCCGTGCTGATGTCCCCGCTGACGCCGTCCAGATTCATGCTGGGAAAGAGCCGCAGCTCCGTGCTCCACGCCTGGAGGGAGAGATCGAGCGGAATGTCCATGATGCCGCTCAGCGATTGCGAATAGGCGCTCTGCCCCGGGTCGAGGAAGCCCGCCATCGTCAGACCCACCGTGACGCCGAGCCGCTCCCAGCCCCGCGTCATGAAAGCCTCCCAGCTGGCTTTCGACGACAGGAGGGCCGTGTCGCGGCCGCCGCGGACCAGCTCCGTCCCGATCAGAAAGTTATAATCCTGGAACGGCTGCATCTTGGCCCCGACCGCGCGATCGACATCCGTCGGCAGGAAGGCCTGCATGTCGGTGCGGGCAATGCCGCTGGCCCAGACCTGGGTGCGGTTCAACCGGACCGGCGCGCGCGGCCGGGTCGCACGCTTGACCGCCAGATGATCGTCGAGCCAGGTCGAGGTGAGCGGCTCGGTCCAGATCTCGACCTCATTGGCCACGGCGACCGTCGACAGCGCGAGCGAAGCCGGGAGAAGCGATGCCAGGAGAAGCGACGTCACGGGAAGCGACGTCACGGGAAGCGACGGCGAGCGGCAAAACGGCAAAATCATCGAAACAATCAGCGCGGCAATGAGGATCGGACAGGAGCGATGCGGGCATTCGCGATGACGCTGGTTAACGCGACGTTAAAGCTCTCTCAATCGCCAGAGGGGCCGATCTTGCCGCTAAAGCATCGGACGTGAAAAGTGGACTTGCCCTTTTGGGATCCATCCGATGCTTTCTTCTTGAATGAGAGCATCGGTCAGAACGGACCCAGCGGGCCGCGCCAGCGACCCGAAGGGCCACGCTAGTGAAAACCGGACCCACTTTTGGGATCGATCCGGTGCTCAACCTCTGAAGCGGCGCATCGTGCGGAAAAGTGGACCCGGTTTTCCGCACGATGCGCTCGCGCCCGGCCGCCTCGCATCCGGCTTGCGTGAGGATCAGCTCACGATGCGGTACTTCACGAAGCCCTCCGGGGCGTCGCCCATCTTCTCGACCTTGATGCCGGCCGGCTGGTAATTGGAGGCGTTCGGGCCGGTGGTGAAGGTCACGGTGACGCCCGCGGGCGCCGCGAGCGACCAGGAGCCGTCGGCCTTCGGGGCCACTTCCTTCTTCTCGACGATGTAGCGCATGATCGCGTCGCGGGTGAGGTCCGGCGCCTCGAACACGATGGTGGTGCCGTCCGCTCCGGGGAAGTTGCCGCCGCCGCCGGCCCGGTAGTTGTTGGTCACCACGAGGAACTGCTGATCGTCCGTCACGGGCTTGCCGTTATAGGTCAGGTCCTTGATGCGGTGCGCATCGGCATTCACGACCTTGCCGTTGTCGTCGTAGCGCGAGGCTTGGGTCGGGTCGATCCTGTACTGCACGCCCGCGATCACGTCGAAATTGTAGGCCGGGAACTTTTGGTTGACGAGCTCCTGCTCGCCGCCCTTGGCCGGGTCGATCTGGTTGTAGATGCCGGCCGAGCGCTCCAGCCACTCCCGCACCTGCGCGCCCGTGACCTTCACCACGCGGATCGTGTTCGGATAGATGTAGATGTCCGCCATGTCCTTGATGGCGAGCGGGCCGGGCTTGATCTCGGTGAAATAGTTGGGTCCGCCGCGGCCGCCGGCCTTGAAGGGCGCCGCCGCCGAGAGGATCGGCAGGTCCTTGAACGGCGAGGCCTTGAGCTGGTCGGCCACGTACCAGGCCTGCGCCTCGGCGACGAGCTTCACCGACGCGTCGTCCGACACGAGCGAGTAGTAGGAGTGGATCGGCACGGCCGTCGTGCCGACGGGCTCGCGCACGTATTTCAGGGTCGCGTCGTGGCCGGCCTGGGCGGCCGCCATGACGGCCGCATCGGAATCGACCTTCGCGACGATCTTGCGGTCGACGCGGTCGTAGATCGGGCGCGCCTCGGTGCGGAAATTCGCCACCTTCCAGGCATCGCCCTCCTTGGTCAGCTCGAGATCGACCAGGCCGAGATGGCTGCCCCAGAAGCCGGCCATGACGGCGGGCTTGCCGTGCAGCGTGCCGGCCTTCACGTCGACGCCGGGAATGTTGGCGAATTCCTTGCCGCCCGGGAACGTGAAATGCTGGTGGCCCGTGAGGATCACGTCGATGCCCTCGACCTTGGCCAGATGCAGGGCGGCATTCTCCTCGCCGCCCTTGCGCTCGCCGCCGGCGATGCCGGAATGGCAGAGCGCCACGACGATGTCGGCGCCGGCCTTCTTGAGTTCCGGCACATGCTTGGCGGCCGCGTCGACGATGTCGATGGTGGTGGCCTTGCCGTCGAGATTGGCCTTGTCCCACTGCACGATCTGCGGCGGCACGAACCCGATCACGCCGATCTTGAGCGCCTGCTTGGCGCCGGCCTCGTCGACGAATTCGCGGTCGAGCACGAGCCAGGGCTTGAGCAGGGTCTCGCCGTTCGTCTTGATGACGTTGGCGCAGACCAGGGGGAATTTCGCCGCCCCGAGGGAGTTCTGAAGGAATTCCAGGCCGTAGTTGAACTCGTGGTTGCCCAGCGTGCCGCAATCGTAATTGAGCTCGTTCATGGCGGCGACCATCGGAT
Organism: Microvirga yunnanensis; assembly: GCF_025460875.1. Classification (NCBI taxonomy): domain Bacteria; kingdom Pseudomonadati; phylum Pseudomonadota; class Alphaproteobacteria; order Hyphomicrobiales; family Methylobacteriaceae; genus Microvirga; species Microvirga yunnanensis. The sequence continues at coordinate 19,599 of NZ_JAMXFI010000128.1, read as the reverse complement.
GCACGTCGCCCGGCTTCATGCCGCGCCGATAGGCGACGAAGTCGCCCAGCGGCGAGCCCTGGATCAGATCGCCGTTGTCGAAGAGCAGGCTGTTCCTGGCCTCGGCCCGGGCTCCTTTCACGAGCGTCGCGGTACGCGCCAGGCCCACCGTGTCGTCCGCCGCATCGCGGTAATAATCATACGGGAAGATGTTCACGTGAAGGTCGGTGGTCTCCAGGATGCGGAGCTTCACGACCGGGCCGGCCGCGACGGCGAACCGGGGCATGCCGGCAACGGCGGCGGCGGCGACGCCAGTCTGAAGGACGCGGCGACGGGTGATGGAATGTGTCATGGTCTTCCCTTGGCGTGTCTTTTGGCGAATGGCATTCGCGTCTAGAGGTGTTTCCACTGGCGTGGAATCATCTCTCTTGGTTGGCTTGCCGCATTTTTAACGGCGAACCGGATCCACTTCGCCGAAAAATGCTCTAGCCGAGAGAAGCACAGGTTTTGTGACAGGATCAAGATAGCTGGCTAACGGGGCCGAAGAGCGGGGATAAGCCCGGCCGGCGCGGCTCCCCGGCCGTCACCGGGCTCGTCCCGGCGGTCCCGATGGATCGAAGCCTCCCGCTTCACCGTCTCGAGATGGCCGGCGCAGGGCCGGCCATGACGGAACGGTCGCGGAAGCGAGCGTCAGCCCCGCAGGGCCTCGTCGAGATCCCGATACAGGTCCTCCACGTCCTCGATGCCGGTGGAGAGGCGCAGGAGGTCCGGCGGGCACGGGGTGCCGGGGCCTTCGATGGAGGCGCGGTGCTCGATGAGGCTCTCGACGCCGCCCAGCGATGTGGCGCGCTTCCACAGGCCCACGCGGGCGGCCGTGCGGATCGCCGCGGCCTCCCCGTCCGAGACCTGGATCGACAGCATGTAGCCGAAGCCGTTCTCCATCTGACGGGCCGCGATGTCGTGGCCGGGATGCTGCGGCAGGCCGGGATAGAGCACGCGGGCGACCTTCGGGTGGTCGGAGAAGCGCTGCGCCAGGTCGAGCGCGCTCCGCGCCTGGGCGGCCGCCCGGACGTGGAGCGTGCGCATGCCGCGCATCAGGAGATAGGCCTCGAACGGCCCGAGGATGGCGCCCTGCATCTTGCGGATCGACGCGACCCGCGCCCAGAAGGCGTCGGCCTTGGCGCCCGCGAGCACGCCGGCCACCACGTCGGAATGGCCGTTCAGCACCTTGGTGGCCGCATGCATGACGATATCGGCGCCGAGCGTCAGCGGCCTGGTGTGATACGGCGAGGCGGTGGTGGAATCGACCGCGAGCCGCGCCCCGGCCGCATGGGCGATCTCGGCGGCGGCCGCAATGTCGGTGACGGTCCAGAGCGGGTTCGAGGGCGTCTCGATCCAGACCAGCTTGGTCTCACCGGGCTTCACGGCCTCGCGCAGGGCGTCGAGGCTGTCCGTCTCGACGAAATCGACCTTGAGGCCCCAGCGCACGGCTTCCGTCATCAGCCAGCTGCGCAGGGCCCAGTACATGACCTTGGAGGCCACGATGTGATCGCCGGGATCGAGCGCCTGGAACACGGCCGTGGCCGCCGCCATGCCGGACGAGAACAGCAGGGCGCCGGCCTCGGCCTCCTCCAGCATGGCCAGCACCTCTTCGGCCTCCCGGATGGTGGCATTGTCCGGCCGGCCGTAGACGAAGCCGGACGAATAGGCGTTGTCCTCGTCGCGGATATAGGTGGTCGTCACGTGGATCGGCGGCACGATCGCCTTCGTGATCGGATCCACATGGCCCATGGCCTGAGCGGTCAGGCTGCGCTTCGACCACGGGGAACGCGATGACGACATGAGGGAACCTCCGCAAGCGTGACAGGTTGCGTCACAGGGACAATGATGCGCACCTCATAGAGGGATTTCGAGCATGCATACAGACCAAACTGCGCCGGGCAGCCATGCAACGCCGCGGCTGCCGCGCTTCCTGGTGAGCGTGCTGCCGGTGGTGGCCGTGGCGGTCTCGGCGAGCCTGATCACGCAGCCGAACATCCCCGGCTGGTACGCGGCCCTGCAGAAGCCCGGCTTCACGCCGCCGAACTGGGCCTTCCCGGTCGCCTGGACCCTGCTCTATGCCCTGATGGCGTACGCGCTCTGGCGCATCCTCAGCCTGCCGGAGAACCGGCCCGGCCGCGGGACCGCCATCGTGGCGTTCTTCGTGCAGCTGACCCTGAACGGGCTCTGGTCCTTCGCCTTCTTCGGCGGCAGGAGCCCGCTCGCGGGCCTCGTGGTGATCGCGGCCCTGATCGTGGCGATCCTGGCGACGATCCGCGCCTTCTGGCGGCTCGACCGCACGGCCGGCCTCCTCCTCCTGCCGTATCTCGCCTGGGTGGCCTATGCGACCCTGCTCAACGGGACGATCTGGCGGCTCAACGGCTGATCATTCCGGCTTGTCGAAGAGGTCGGGGCTCTTGTCCAGGTGGTCGACCACGCCCACGAAGGGGAGCTGGCGGTAGGAATGGGCCACGTCCATGCCGTAGCCGACGACGAACACGTCCGGGCAGGTGAAGCCCACGTAATCCGGGCTGATCTGCACGGCGCGCTTGCCGGGCTTCTCCAGGAGCACCGCGGTCTTCACGCTCTTGGCGCCGCGGGCCATCAGCAGGTCCTTGGCGAAGGTCACAGTCCGGCCCGACTCGAGAATGTCGTCCACGAGCAGCACGTCGCGGCCGCGCACGTCGCTCTCCACGTCCCGCAGGATCGTCACGTTGCCGGTCGAGACGGTGCCGTCGAGATAGCTCGACAGGTGCACGAACTCGACCTGCGGGGCGAGGCCCGAGCGGTGCAGGGCGCGGATCAGGTCGGCGGCGAACATGAAGCTGCCCTTGAGCACGGCGACGACGAGCAGGTTCTGCGGCTTGGCGGCGGCGATTTCCTGGGCCAGGGCCTCGTTGCGCCTGGCGATCGTGTCTTCGTCGAAGAGAACCCGGATGCGGGGGGCAGTGCTCATCGTCATCAATCCAGCAAAGAATGGAAGGCCCTGGGCCTTTCCCCTTCACGACCATGCTTGGCCCGGGATGTCAAACGGACTCGATGGTTTTCGCGGCTGACGGGCGGCTTTCGGCGCCCCTCCCGGGGCCGACCGCACGGGGCCGGCGATGGCCAGCGGGGAGGATGCGCGATGCGCGATCCCCGTCCCTCCTGCGGCAATGTCCCGCGAAACCCTCGCTTTCCGTCAAGGTCCCGCAAGTTTATGGCTTGCTAACCATACAGGGGCGATAAGAGGGCGAATCGCGGCCTTCGTCCGCCACAAGAACCGGCAACCTCCAAGGATGGCTAGAGCACGCGTGAGGGCGTTTCACCACGAGGACGACGACGAGGGCATGGCGGCGGCCGTGCATTTCGAGAATGTGGGCGTGCGCTACGGCATGGGCCCCGAGGTCCTGCGCGACCTGACCTTCTCCATCGAGCCGAACTCCTTCCAGTTCCTCACCGGCCCGTCGGGCGCCGGCAAGACGACCCTGCTGCGGCTCATCCTGATGTCGGTGAAGCCGACCCGCGGCCTGATCTCCCTGTTCGGCGAGGACGTGTCGCGGATCTCCAAGGACGATCTCACGTCGCTGCGCCGCCGCATGGGGGTGGTGTTCCAGGATTTCCGCCTCCTCGACCACCTGACCACCTACGAGAACGTGGCCCTGCCGCTGCGGGTGCAGGGCAAGGAGGAGGCGAGCTACCGGGCGGAGGTCGTGGAGCTCCTGCGCTGGGTCGGCCTGGGCGACCGCATGCACATGCTGCCGCCGGTGCTCTCGGGCGGCGAGAAGCAGCGCGCCGCCATCGCCCGCGCGCTGATCGTGCGCCCCGACCTGCTGCTCGCCGACGAGCCCACCGGCAACGTGGACCCGTCGCTCGCCCGCCGCCTGCTGCGCCTCTTCATCGAACTCAACCGGCTCGGAACTTCGGTGGTGATCGCGACCCACGACTTCAGCCTCATGGATCAGCTCGACGTGCGCCGCCTCGTGCTCGGCGACGGCCGGCTGCACATCGACGAGTGACCTGAGATGAGCGCCGCGTCCCAACCCCGCCTGAGGAAGGCCGCCGCGCCCGACGGGCAGAAGCGCTCCCTGCCCGCCTCCCTGAGCCGGAACGCCCCGCTCGTCCCGGTCGACTCGGCCGGCGGGCAGGCGCTCGCCGCCGTCATCGCCATCCTGACCTTCCTGGCCGCGCTCTGCGCCGGCGGCGCCGAACTGGTCTCGGCCTCCTCGGCCCAGTGGCGCTCGGAAATCGCCCGGGAGGTCACGATCCAGATCCGCCCCAATCCGCAGCGCGCGATCGACCAGGACGTGGACCGCGCCGTGGCGCTGGCCCGGCAGGCGCCGGGCGTGGAGCAGGCCCAGGCCTTCTCGAAGGAGGAATCGGAGCGCCTCCTGGAGCCGTGGCTCGGAACCGGGCTCGACTTCAAGGACCTGCCGGTTCCCCGCCTGATCGTGATCAAGATCAAGCAGGACGCGAAGCCCGATTTCGGCCCGCTGCGGCAATCCCTGCAGCGGGAGGTGCCAGGCGCGTCCCTGGACGATCATGCCCTCTGGGTGTCCCGGCTCTCGACCATGGCCAACACGATCATCGGCGTCGGGGTGTTTCTCGTCGCCCTGGTGCTCGTGGCCGCGGGCCTCGCCGTGATCTTCGCCACCCGGGGCGCCATGGCGGGCAACCGGGAGGTCGTCGAGGTGCTGCATTTCGTGGGTGCCAACGACGATTTCATCGCCCGGGAGTTCCAGCGCCGCTTCTTCCGCCTGGGGTTGCGCGGCAGCGCCATCGGGGCGGCGGCGGCCCTGATCCTCACCCTGATCCTGGGCTTCGTCACACGCTCCTGGCGGGCCAGCCCCACGGGCGACCAGCTCGAGGCGCTCTTCGGCGCCTTCACGATCAGCTGGAGCGGCTACGCGGTGGTGATCCTCATCGCGCTGCTGGTTGCTCTCATCACGGGCATCGTCTCGCGCTTGACCGTGAGACGATTTCTTAATGAAAATGGTTGATGGTGACAGTTGACCCAAACCGAAGGGGTTGCCTCTCCATTGCCGCAATCTCCGTTAATGTCGTCCAGGATGACCTCGCGAACGCAGAGTTGGAGTGCGCCGGGCGCCACGGAGTCCACAGAGGCCTTGGGCTGGGGCTGGACCATGTCGCCAACGGCTAAGCATCCCGTCCGACGTTCGCCGGTGAACCGCCTGCTGGCCTTCGGGTTCTGGAGCTGCATCGCGGTCCTGGTCGCCGGTTTCCTCGGATTTCTCGGATTCGTCTATCACCTCGACCGATTCGAGCAGCCGCCCGAGACCCGGGCCGACGGGATCGTCGCCATGACGGGCGGCGCGCAGCGGATCGGCGACGCCATCGACCTGCTCGCCAAGGGCTATGCCAAGCGGCTCCTGATCTCCGGCGTCAACGAGAACACCAGCCGCGACCAGATCGCCCGCCTCAATCCGGGCCAGCGGCGGCTGTTCGATTGCTGCGTGGACCTCGACTACCGCGCCCGCAACACCATCGGCAACGCCATCGAGACCCGGCGCTGGGCCGAAGCGAACGGGTTCGACGCCATCATCGTGGTGACCTCGAACTACCATATGCCGCGCACCCTCGTGGAGCTCGACCACGCCCTGCCGAACCTCCAGAAGATCCCCTACCCGGTCGCGGCGACCATAGATCCCCACGAGTGGTGGCACAACCCGTCCGTCGCCCGGGTGATCTTCACGGAATATCTGAAGTTCCTGGCCGTCTGGGTCCGGACCCGGTTCGAGGGCGATCCGGAGCGCTCCTCGGTGGCGAAGATCATCAGCGGCGGAGCCCCCATCAAGGCGCAGATGCTCGCCGAGCCGCTCTGGCGCTAGAGCCCCGGCGAAAAACCCTCTATGGTGCGCGGCCCGCGGAGCACGATGCTCCGCTTCCCGTTTTCCAAGAAGCCATGCTCATCGTCCGCTCCCTGCTGTTCAACGTCGCCTTCTACGCCAACCTGATCCTGTGGCTGATCATCCTGATCCCGGGCTTCCTGGTGCCCCGCCGCATGTTCATGGAACTGGTCAAGACCTGGGGGCGCACCTCGATCTGGCTTCTGCGCGTGATCGCCGGAACCCGCGTGGTGATCACCGGCCAGGAGAAGATCCCGCCGGGCGGCGCCCTGGTGGCGGCCAAGCACCAGTCGTTCCTCGAGACCTTCGCCCTCGTGACGATCCTCGACGACCCGACCTACATCCTCAAGCGCGAGCTGATGTGGATCCCCTTCTTCGGCTGGTACCTGGCGAAGGCGCGCTGCGTGCCGGTCAACCGCAAGGCCGGGTCGTTCGCCCTGGTCCAGATGACCGCCCGGGCCAAGGACGAGGCCCAGCACGGCCGCCAGATCATCATCTTCCCCGAGGGCACCCGCCGCCCGCCGGGCGCTCCCCCGGCCTACAAGTACGGCGTGGCGCATCTCTACCAGAATCTCGGCTTTCCCTGCGTTCCGATCGGCATGAATTCGGGCCTCTACTGGCCGCGCCGCCAGTTCATCCGCCGCCCCGGCACGGTGCGGATCGAGATCCAGGACCCGATCGCCCCCGGACTGCCGCGGGAGGAGTTCTTCAGGCTCGTGCAGGAGCGGATCGAGACGTCGTCCAACCGGCTCCTGGAGGAAGGCCGCCGGGAACTCGGCCTCGGCCCCGCATCCGCCTCCGGGGCATCGCTGTCGAAGGTCTGACGGGGCCGCCGACAGACGGGTCGGGTGCGGGCGCGCACAAAATCCCGCAAACCCAGGCGCAGCCAAGCTTTCGGCAATCTTGACGACTCACGCGCCCGTTCTTACATATAAGAACATATGGCGAACAAACGAACCATATCCTGGAATGCGGCCATGCGGGATCTCCGCAACGACCGAGTGCGGAGGGCTGGCGTGCGCGAGGAACGGCTACGGGCGACCGCAGGGCTTCGCTCCTCTTCGACCTTAAGCTCCTGGCGCGGCCGTTCGGGACGCCGCTACATCGTCGGGGTCCATCCGCTGAACGAGACGGAGCTTCTCGACGTCACCGACGCGGTGATCCTCGCCGTGAAGCGGGACGCCGCAGGCACCGGGATCGTGGTCGATGCCGCGATGGCCGCCTCCGATCCGAGCGAGCAGCCCCGGATGCGCTGGCTCGCCAGGGTCCGCGACCGGGGCGCCACCGAACTCCACATCCATCGCCTCGCGGCCACCGAGGACGACCGCCGCGCGATCTTCGAGGATCTGCGCGAGAACGAGACTCAGGACTGCTGATCGAGCGCGTCGACGATCCGGTGCAGCAGCGGATCGACCACGTGCATGCCGATGAGGTGATCATAGGTGGAGCGGACGTAGTCCGGATTGCGTCCTGAAACGCCCTCTCCCTGGCGCACGAGCCGCAAGACCTCCTCGTCGGACAGCCGGCCCGCATATTGGCCGTGATTACGGTCGACCACGTAGGCCAGCGCGCGGACCCGGCGCGCATCAGCCAGCCTGACGGGCAGATGCCGTTCGAGATAGACCGAGGTCACCTGCTCGCGCTCGCGCAGGTACCGGATCGTGGCCTCGGCCTCCTCGGGCGCGACGCGAAACGCCACGCCGTGACAGCGCCCGCCCCGGTCGAGCCCCAGGACGAGGCCCGGATGCTCCGGCGTGCCGCGGTGGACGTGGGAGAAGACGCACAGGGACCGGTGGTAGCCGTAGAGATGGGCGTGGACCCGCTCGAGATAGGGAAAGCCCGGCCGCCACATGAGCGAGCCGTAGCCGAACACCCATAAATCCTCCGTGAGCTCCTTCATGTCACCCCGCCCGACGCTTGCCTGCATCCGGCGCTACCAGTAACCACACACCAGCACAACAGGAGATCACGCATGGATCAGGCCGCCCCGACGGGGAATGTTCGCCGCAGCCGGTTCTGGCTCTACACGCCCTTCGTTCTGCTGCTGCTCGTCGCCATCGCCTGGAGCGTCGCCTGGTTCGTGATCCGCGGCCGCACCGCGGACGCGCTCGACGGCTGGATCGCCGCGGAGGCGCGCAGCGGGCGGCAATGGACCTGCGGCGACCGCACCATCGTGGGCTACCCGTTCCGCATCGAAATCATCTGCGACACCCTCGATCTGAAACGGGGCGCCGTCTCGGCCTCGTTCGGGCGCACCGAGGCGGTCGCGCAGGTCTATCAGCCCCGCCGGGTCATCCTGGAGGTGGCCGGCCCCCTGCGGGTGACCGACGGCACGGTGACGGTCAACGGCCGCTGGGATCTCCTGCAGGCCAGCATCAACGCCTCCCAGACGGGCCTGCAGCGCCTGTCGCTCGCCGCCAACGCCCCGCAGGTGACGGTCACGGGCCTCGGCGCCGGCGAGATCGCCGGATCGGGCCGGCACCTGGAACTTCACGTGCGCCCCAATCCCTCGCGCAGGGCGGAGCTCGCCGGCGATGTCGCCGCCTCGGTGACGGAAGCCCGCATTCCGATCCTCGATGCTCTCGTGGGCGGCCCGGAGGCCACCAACCTGAACGCCGACGTCACCGTGACGCAGGCGGACGGCTTCAAGGGCGGCACCATCGCCGAGGAGCTGGAGCTCTGGCGCAGCGCCGGCGGCAAGCTCGACATCCTGATGCTGTCGGCCGCCAAGGGCCCGCGCCAGATCGAGACCAAGGGCGAGCTGCGCCTCGACGAGCAGCACCGGCCGGCCGGCCAGCTCACGGTCGCGGCGGCGGGCCTCGACGGGCTTCTCGGCAACCTGACCGGCGGGCGCGTCGGCGGCAACCTTCTCGGCATGCTGCTGGGCCAGGGGCCCCGGGCCAACAACGCCGCGCAGCCCAACGCCAAGCCGCAGCTCGCCTCCCTGCCGCCCCTGCGGCTCGAGAACGGCTTCCTGGCCATGGGCCCCTTCGTGATCCCGAACGTCAGGCTGCAGCCGCTGTATTGACGGGCCTGCGCCGTCATGGCCGGGAGGAGGACGAACTAAGTCTTGTCCTCGCGCCGGCGGCCGAAATCCGGCTCCGGCGTTTCCTGGCCCGACGAGATGATGCCGCGGCGGATGGCCCGGGTGCGGGTGAAGAGGTCGAACAGCTTGTCGCCCTCGCCCCACCGGATGGCGCGGGCGAGCAGCGCGATATCCTCGTTGAGGCGGCCCAGCATCTCCAGCACGGCTTCCCGGTTGTGCAGGAAGACGTCGCGCCACATGGTCGGGTCCGAGGCCGCGATGCGCGTGAAGTCGCGGAAGCCGCCGGCCGAGAACTTGATCACCTCTCCTTGAGTGACGGTCTCGAGATCCGCCGCCGTGCCGACGATGTTGTAGGCGATCAGGTGCGGCACGTGGCTGGTGATGGCGAGCACCAGATCATGGTGCTGCGCGGTCATGACCTCCACGTTCGACCCCATGGCCTCCCAGAAGGCGCGCACGCGCCCGACGGCCGTCTGATCCGTGCCCTCCGGGGGCGTGAGAATGCACCAGCGGTTGTGGAACAGCGTCGCAAAGCCGGCATCGGGGCCGGAATGCTCCGTGCCGGCCACGGGATGCGCCGGGACGAAAAGCACGCCGTCCGGCAGATGCGGCTGCACCTGCGCGATCACCGAGGCCTTCACGGAGCCCACGTCCGACACGATGCAGCCGGGCTTCAGGCCCGGCTTCATGGCCTCGGCCACCTGGCCGCAGACCCCGACCGGCACGCACAGGATCACGAGATCCGCATCGCGCACGCCCGCCGCCGCATCGGTGGTCGCCTCGTCGGCGATCCCGATGTCCCGCACCCGTGCGATTACGGCCTCGCTCGCATCGACGGCGACGATCGTGCGCGCCAGGTTGAGATGCCGGGCCGCCCGGGCGATCGACGAGCCGATCAGCCCGAGCCCCACGAGGGCGAGGCGCTCGAAGATGGGCGTTTCACGGGGCGGGCCGAGACGCTCAGGCATGCTGCCCCCCCAGGAAATCGCGCAACGCCGCCACCACGAGACCGTTCGCCTCCTCGCCGCCCACGGTCAGGCGCAGGGCGTGCGGCAGGCCATAGGCGTCGATCCGGCGCAGGATCAGGCCGCGGCCGGAGAGAAAGGCGTCGGCGTCCTTCGCGGTCCGGCCCTCCTCCTGCGGAAAATGGATCAGCAGGAAGTTGCCGACGCTCGGCGTGACCTTCAGGCCCAGGGCCTCGATCTCGCGGGTGAGCCAGGCGAGCCAGCGTTCGTTGTGCTCGACGGCGGTCGCGACATGCGCCTCGTCCTGGATCGCCGCGATGCCGGCCGCCATGGCCGGGCCGCTGACGTTGAAGGGGCCGCGGATCCTGTTGACCGCGTCGGCGATAGGGGCGGGCGCCACCATCCAGCCGAGGCGCAGGTTGGCGAGGCCGTAGATCTTCGAGAAGGTGCGGGTCATCACCACGTTCTCGGACGTGGCGACGAGCTCGAGGCCGGATTCGTAATCGTTGCGCCGGACATATTCCGCATAAGCGGCGTCGAGCACCAGCACCACGTGCGGCGGCAGCCCCGCATGCAGGCGCTTGACCTCGTCGAACGGGATATAGGTGCCGGTCGGGTTGTTGGGATTGGCCAGGAAGACGATTTTGGTCCTGTCCGTCACCTTCGCCAGGATCGCATCCACGTCCGTGCGCAGATCCGTCTCCGGCGCCACCACGGGCGTGCCGCCGGCGGCCAGGATGGCGATCCGGTAGACCAGGAAGCCGTGCTCCGTGAAGACGCCCTCGTCCCCGGGGCCCACATAGGCATGGGTGATGAGCGCGAGCAGCTCGTCCGAGCCCGCCCCGCAGATGATCCGGTTCGGATCGAGCCCGTACCGGGCCGCGATCGCTTCCCGCAGCCGGGTCGACGCCCCGTCGGGATAGAGCTCGAGGTGATCGAAGGACCGGATCGCCTCCACGGCCTTGGGCGAGGGGCCGAGCGGGGTCTCGTTCGAGGACAGCTTGTGGACCTTGGCAACCCCTGCGGCCTTGCTCTTGCCGGGCACATAGGCGTCGATCTGCATCACGCCGGGACGGGGTTGGGGACGGGTGGACATCTTCACTTCCTAGCAATCGATCGGTGAGAATGGCTCTAGAGCATCGGACCCGAAAGTGGAATGCACTTTCGGGATCGAATCCGATGCTCAACCCTTTCAGTGGCGCACCGTCCGACGCGAAAAACCGGGTCCGCTTTTTCGCACGGTGCGCTCGAGCATCGGACGCAAAAGTGGGAGCCGGTTTTGCGTGAGCAGATGCTCCAAAACAAAAGCCTAAAGCATCGGGCGCAAAAGTGGGAACCGGTTTTGCGCGAAAAGATGCTTTGAAACAAAAGCTAAGGCATCGGGCGTGAGTTCGATCACACGTCCGATGCTTTAGCGCAGGTCAGTTCTCATTTCACGCGGAAACGTTCGGCATGGCTGCCGATCTCGGCGAGCTGGGCAAGGCTCGCGCCGGCCCTGGTCAGCGCCTGGCTCAGCTGCGCCGGCTCGACGTCGCCGGGCACGGCGATGAGCTCCGACAATCCGTTGGTATCCGCCGCGCTCGCCACCACCTCGCCGCCGAGCGCGATCAGGGCCTCGTTGGCGCCCCTGTGCCAGCGCTCGAACTGGGCCGCGTAGAGCACCACGTCGCGCACGGCCGCGTCGGTCAGGGGCTTCGAGATGACGAAGACCGGGGTGCCGGCCGGATGGTCGGGTCGCTCGATGAAGGGCAGGCGCGCGATGATCTTCGGACGGCGCCGGTCGGCGAGCGTGCGCCACCAGGCGCCGCTCGTCGCGCCCTGGTCGAGCCGGAAGATGCCGAGATCGCCCCGGGACGCCGCCACCGCCTCGATCACCGCGGCGGCGCTCGGATGGGTCACGTAGGGCACCGTGAAGCCGAAATGGAATCGGGCCGAGTCGCGCATGGGAGCGTCGCCGCCCGAGATGTCCGCGTGGACCGCGTAGTTCGACTGGACATAGGTGAAGGTGCCGATGATCACCCGCCAGATGCTCTCCACCGTGTCGAGCGGGAGCAGCCCCTGGTGGCGCTCGGCCAGGGCCTTCATCATCGAGGCCTCCCGTCCCGGCCGGAACGCGGAGCTCAGGCCGGCCTGGGAAGCCTTCTTGGACGCGATCAGCCGGTCGATGATGGTGCCGCGCTCCATGAGCAGCCGGTGCATCGCCTCGTCGATGCGGTCGATGTCCTGGCGCAGCTCGGCCAGGGAGGGAGCGGGCTTCTCGGCGGTCATGGACGGGATCCTTGAGGGTCGCCCTTCTTTGACCGCTTTGTGCCCCCTTGTCATCACCGGACTTTATGCCGGCGACCCCGCCGGGGGCGCCGCGCCCTTCGGAGCGGGATGGCCGGCACAAGGCCGGCCATGACGGGGGAGGTTGTCATCACGCGCTCGCACCCCCTCCACGTCATCACCGGGCTTGTCCCGGTGATCCCGATCGTCTGGAACGCCCCACCTCACCGGATCGGGACGGCCGGCCATGACGTGGGGAGCGTGGCAGGACGGGAGAGCGTCACGCTGCGGGCGGGTGCCTGATCCGTGTCGATGTCAAAGAGCAGCACCTGGAGGCCCGCAGCCTCTGGGCTGCGAGCCTGCGGTGGGATCGAGGGTGGTGCGCGTGGCGGCCCGGCTCGATGCTTGTGGTGGGGGATGGACGAGCCGGCCCGCCGCTCGCGCCCGCACCTCACCCTCACTCCCACCCGCCCCGTCATGGCCGGGCTTGTCCCGGCCATCCCGATTGTTTGGAGCGCGGCGCCCCACCGCATCGGGATCACCGGCACGAGGCCGGTGATGACGTGGAGGGGGACAGAACGTGCGGAGATGGCCGCACGGGCGGTGGGGCAGAGCGGAAGCGGGATGGTCGCGACGAGCCCGGCCCCGGCGAGAGGGGCGTCAGTGAGGCCGCGGGATGACGGAAGGGTACCGGCCCCGTGATGCGGGAGCGGCGGGCCCGGCGGCTCGGGCAACGGGGCCCCCGGGGCGATCATGTGTTCCCGCGCACAGGCGAGCTTCATCTTTCTCGATACTGAAACATTGTCGCAATGATGGAAATTTTCAATGGCGCTTCAAATACTTACCCAAGGTGAGGCAGCTCGATCTGCCGTTTGGGCACGTTCCGTTACGGCCGACCCTCTCTGAACGGAGAGTTGTTCGCCCGAACACGCGCTTTTATAGCCTTGTAACCAAGTTGCCCTGACGGTCCCACGGCCTCCGATGCTGCGGAAGCCGCGATCCTCACGGCACCCCAGGGCGCACAACCGAGAGATCTTTTCACCGCGCAAGCACCCCCGGCGGCCCCGGCCGCCGAACCCTTCCGAGCGCCTGCCCCAAGGGCCCCGCCCGACGGTCCGGCCGCACCCGACGACATTCACGTCAGTTTTCAGGAGAGCATGAGATGACGTTCAAGATTTGGGGCACCGAGAACACGATCAATCACAAGATTGGCGTCGACTATGATGCGATCACGATGCTGCCGGGCGGTGGATACGTAGTGACATGGCGAGAGAACAATAAAATCGCGTTTCAGCTTTATGATGGAAACGGCACGACCGACAACGTCACTCGCTTTGTCGAGGCTTCGGGAGCAGGGCTTACGCAGCAATTCTCGGACGTGTTTGCATTTGACGCTGAAGGCGGATTTGCCATTACTTGGACTGAGGGCAACGGAACCACTGGCCGTACTCTTAAGAATCAAAAGTTCAATTTCGACGGTTCGGCAAACGGCGCCGCTTCAACGCTGAACTCAGTTACCATGAATGATGGCGCGCAAACGAGTCCCGATTTTTTTGCAGGACAATGGGCTACGACATACATTCAGCTGATCGGTCCGACAAAGACTGTTCGCCTCGTACAAAATGGTCTGGAAGTTGACGTCGCCACCGGCTCGGTTGATCGACCGGACGTCGCCTATATCGGAGGAGAGAAGCATGTTGTTTCTTACCAGACCGATGCCAACGGTAAAGTTTCCTTCAGGGTCGTCAATGATGGCACGTTGGAGACTCAAGTCACTTTGGACGGAGTGAGGGCTGATGTCATTGGATTGAAAGACCCAACGACAGGTCTTCCGAATGGCAAGTTTGCTGTCATCGTCGATAAAGGTGCAGCAGGCACTGAAGCACGAATATACAACTCGGCGGACGTGAGTGCTAATCCGGCTATTATCAACCTCGGCGGCACCAAAGCGAACAACACTTTATATGACTACGCCAGTGGGACTGCTCTCAAGAATGGTGGACTTGCGGTTGCCTACATCGCAGCCGACGGAACCGATCTCGGCGACGTCTACGTTCGGGTCATTGATGCGAATGGCGTCCCGGGCAATCCTATCAAGATAAACGCACGGGCTTCCATGGAGAATGGCTCGCAGCGGGATCCCATGATCTCGGAAATGGCCGATGGGCGCCTCTCCGTATCTTGGATTGACCCATCTATCTCTGACGGCAGTGCACCAAGCATTGTGTCGTCCACCATCGTCGATGCGCGCGTTGCCAAGATCGACGTGAAGGGGACAAGCCACGACGATATCTATGCTCCCTCCGAGTTTGCCAAAGATACTCTCAATGGCAAAGGCGGCTTCGATACGCTGACCTTCAATGGCACAACGACCGGGGGTGTCGCCGTCGATCTCGTCGCCGGCAACGGATCGGCGGGCGACGCAGCAGAGGATACCTACACGAGCTTCGAGAAGGTGATTGGCTCGAGCTTCAACGACACGCTGACCGGCGGCGCCGGCCACGTGCTCGTCGGCGGCGCCGGCAACGATACCTATAACGTGTCCGCCACCGACACCGTGATCGACGAGTCCGGCGGCGGCACCGATCAGGTCTTCTCGTCCGCCACCTACACGCTCTCGGCCGGCATCGAGAACCTGTTCGGGACCGGGGATGCTGCGATCGACCTCACGGGCAACGGGAGCGGCAACATCATCGGCGGCAACGAGGCGGCGAACCGGATCACCGGCCTCGCGGGCGACGACGCCCTCTACGGCAATGGTGGCAACGACATCCTCGACGCGGGCGACGGCAACGACGCCCTCGACGGCGGCGCGGGCGACGACGCTCTCGCCGGCGGCACCGGAAACGACGTGCTGTACGGCCGTGACGGCAACGATACCCTCAACGGCGACGACGGCAACGACATCCTCGACGGCGGCGCCGGCAACGATGCCCTCAACGGCGGCAACGGGGCCGACGCGCTCTCCGGCGGCGACGGGGTCGACAATCTCGTCGGTGGTGCGGGCGACGACGTCCTGAACGGCAATGGCGGCGCCGACGTGATGAACGGCGGCGACGGCAACGACGTCTATTACATCGACGACCTGG
The DNA here is from genome assembly GCF_025460875.1 of Microvirga yunnanensis. NCBI lineage: Bacteria > Pseudomonadati > Pseudomonadota > Alphaproteobacteria > Hyphomicrobiales > Methylobacteriaceae > Microvirga > Microvirga yunnanensis. The sequence goes on along the minus strand of NZ_JAMXFI010000128.1, from coordinate 4,370 downwards.
GCGATCAGGTCATCGACGGCGCAGGCGTTGATACCGTGTACATCGCGGTCAATGGCTACGACCTCAACAGGCTCGGCGCGATCGAGAACCTCACCGGCATCGGTACGGCCTCCATCACGCTGACGGGCAATGCGTCCAACAACCTGCTGACCGGCAACGACGGCGCCAACATTCTCATGGGCGGCGCCGGCAACGACGTGCTCTCCGGCGGCGCGGGCAAGGACCGGCTGCACGGCGGGCTCGGAGCCGATGTGCTCGACGGCGGCAGCCAGGCGGACATCTTCGTGTTCGACACGAACCCGAAGACGAAGGGCAATGCCGACCGGATCGTGAACTACGCCAAGGAAGATGCGATCTACATCGACGACAAGTACTTCAAGGTCGGCCCTAAGGGTTCCCTCGCGAAGCCGAAGGCGATGGCGTCCAAGTACTTCTATGCCGGCACGAAAGCGCACGATGCCGACGACCGGATCATCTACAACAAGAAGACCGGCGGCTTGTATTACGATTCCGACGGCACCGGCTCGCAGAAGGCGGTGCTGTTCGCCACGATCACGAACAAGCTCAAGATCGACTACCACGAATTCTTCGTGATCTGATCCGGGCACGACTCCCGTAGGGCAAGAAGGGAAACGGCGTCCTGCCAGGCAGGGCGCCGTTTCGCTGTCCGGGCAAGGCTGCCGCGTTCCCGCGCCCCGGTCGCGGCCTGGTCGCGTGACACCTTGCGCGGAACGCTTTCGGCTCCATTCTTCTTCATGTCGGAGCATCACGGGAGCACCGCATGGCGTACGAACTCTACTACTGGCCGACCATCCAGGGACGCGGCGAATTCGTCCGGCTGGCCCTCGAAGAGGCCGGGGCCGACTACATCGACGTGGCCCGGGAATCGGAAGGGGTCGCCGTGATGATGCGGATGATGAAGCATGCGGAGCGCCCGCCCCTCGCGCCGCCTTTCCTCAAGGACGGCGAGACGGTCATCGGCCAGACGGCCGCGATCCTGCTCTATCTCGGGGCGCGCCACGGGCTCGCGCCCAAGGACCCGGCCGGGGGCCTGTGGACCCATCAGATCCAGCTCACCATCGCGGACCTGGTGGCGGAGGCGCACGACACCCATCATCCCGTGGGGGTGGGCCTCTATTACGAGGACCAGAAGGCGGAGGCGCTGCGGCGCGCTGAAGAGTTTCGCGGAGACCGGATCCCGAAGTTCCTGGCCTGGTTCGACACGATCCTGGCGCGCAATCCCGAGGGCGATGCGCATCTCGTCGGCCGCGCGCTCACCTATGCGGACCTCTCCCTGTTCCAGCTCGTGGAGGGATTGTCCTACGCCTTCCCGAAGGCCACGGCGCGCGCGCTGAAGCAGGCGCCGCGGGTCGCCGCCCTGCACGACGCCGTCGCCCGGCGGCCGCGCATCGAGGCCTATCTCGCAAGCCCCCGCCGCATCCCCTTCAACGAGGAGGGCATCTTCCGGCGCTATCCGGAACTGGATCGTTAACGGCCTGTTAAGGGCCAGCGGGCGTGAATGGCCCGTTCTTCCCGTCCGGCCTCAATTCCTCCACGCTGCCTGTGGATCCTCACGAACGATCAGGAGCCTAGCATGACCGAGGACACCGAGGGCGTCGCGATCCGTCTCTGGCGCGACCGGGCGCAGCTGCGCGAGCAGGAGCGGAACGAGATTCAAGCCCGCCTTCGGATCGCCGAGGAGAAGATCGCCATCCTGCTGGCCGAGAACGACCGGCTCGCCGCCGAGAACGCCCGGCTGCGGTCGATGGGCGGCCCGGACGACGGCGCCGCCCGCACCGAGACCGAGCTTCAGATGGAAGCGCTCAAGGGCGCCCTGATGTCCCTCATCGCCCGGCCGGCCGACAGCCTGACCTCGTGAGAGCGCGAAGCCGCGCGGCGCTCACGCCGCCAGGCAGTCCATGGCGGCGTTCAGGCACTCGACCGTGACGCTGCCGCCCGTGGCCACGAGGCTGCAGCCCTTGGGCACCTCGCGCCAGCCTCGGGTCTTGTCGTCGATGGGCTCCGAGACCACCAGCAGGTTGCCGTCCTCCTGGCGGAAATACAGGGTCGGCGGCCTGGCATCGCAGGCCCAGCGATAGGCCCACAGGCTCTCGCCGTCCGTGAAGGCGGCGGTGAAGCGCAGCGCCTCCTCGATGCCCGCCTGGTCCATGAGGCCGCGCACCTGCTTGAGGGTCCTGGCCATGGCGGTGACCGGCTCGTCCGGCAGGCCATTGGCCAGGGCGAGGAGGAAGATCGCTTCCGAATCCGTGGTGCCGAGGCGACGGTCGTAGAGCTCGTCCGGAATCAGGGCTTCCAGGCGGCGCTTGATGCGCCCGTAGCCGCCGATCTGGCCGTTATGCATGAAGAGATGCCGGCCATGGGCGAAGGGGTGGCAATTGGCCCGCGTCGTCGAGGTGCCGGTGGAGGCGCGCACATGGGCGAAGAAGAGCCGGGAGCGCACCTGCTCGCACAGGCTCCTCAGGTTCTCGTCCGACCAGGCCGGGCGGACCTCCCGGTAGATCCCGGGCTCGCGGCGCTCCCCGTACCAGCCGATGCCGAAGCCGTCGCCGTTCGTCTCGGTCTTGGCCTCGATGGCGTGCAGCGACTGATGGACCAGGGAATGGGCCGGAGCACAGACGAGCTCGTCGAGGAAGATCGGCTCCCCCCGGTAGGCGAGAAAGCGGCACATCGGCTACGGCAACCCCTTGGACCATCGCGCGTCGTAACGATGTTGTACTCTCCTGCATGGATGGTGAACAGCCGGTTAACGGCCCCGCCGCGGCCGGCCGGACTTCAGCGCATCGTGTGGGCCTGCGGGTCACTGGCGTGGCCCGCTGGGTCCGCCCCGAACGATGCGCCGCTTAAGGACGAGAGCATCGGATCCGATCCCAAAAGTGGGTCCGCTTTTGGGTCCGATGCTCTCGGCGTCAGGCCGATGCGGCGAGCCTGTCCGCCACGTCCTCGGCGATCGCCAGGCACGATGTCAGGCCCGGGCTCTCGATGCCGAAGAGCTGCACGAGCCCGGTCAGCCCGTGCTCGGCCGGGCCGTCGATCATGAAATCGGCCGCCTTCTCGCCGGCCCCGGTGAGCTTGGGGCGGATGCCGGAATAATCGGGCACGAGCGCGCCGTCCGGGAGCCCGGGCCAGTAGCGGCGGATCGAGGCATAAAAGCTCTCGGCCCGGCGCGGATCGACCTCGTACTCTTCCCGGTCGATCCATTCCACGTCGGGCCCGAAGCGCATGCGGCCCGAGAGGTCCAGGGTCACATGGGTGCCCAGGCCGCCGTCGACGGGAGCGGGATAGATCAGGCGCGAGAAGGCGGGTTTGCCGAGGCAGCCGAAATAATTGCCCTTGGCGAGCACCAGCTTCGGCACCCGGTCGGCGGGATAGCCTTCCGTCGCGCGGGCGAGCGCCTGCGCCCCGAGCCCGGCGGCATTGACCACCGCGTCGACGACGAGATCCGTGGGCTCCTCGCCGCCCACATGGACGTTCCAGCCGCCTGCGTCCCGGGCGATGCGCGCGACGGGCGCGTGGAACGCAATGGCGCCCCCGGCATCCTCCAGGTCGCCCTGGAGCGCCAGCATGAGGGCGTGGCTGTCGACGATCCCGGTCTCCCGCGACAGCACGGCCCCGGTGCAGGCGAGATTCGGCTCGAGGGCCCGCGTTTCCTCGCCGGTCAGGAAGGACAGTCCCTCAACCCCGTTGGCCAGCCCCTGCTCGTAGATGCCCTCGATCTTGGACTGTTCGAGATCGTTGGTCGCCACGATGAGCTTGCCGCATCGGGCATGCGGCACGCCGTGGCTGTCGCAGAAGGCGTAGAGCATCCGCCGGCCCTCGACGCAGTGACGCGCACGGAGCGAGCCCGACGGGTAATACATGCCCGCATGGATGACCTCGCTGTTGCGCGAGGAGACCCCGTTGCCGATGCCGCCCGTCGCCTCGGCGACGATCACGCCGTGGCCGCGCAGGGCGAGCGCGCGCGCCACCGCGAGCCCGACGACGCCGGCCCCCATCACGAGAACGTCCATGGCCGCCTCCCCGCGGTTCGGAAGTCGGGATGCCGGAATCTGCGACGGCGTTCGCGAGCTTTCCGCGACTGCAGATCCGACCGCCCCGCCCTAGAGCATCGGATGGATCCCAAAAGGGCAAGTCCACTTTTCACGTCCGATGCTTTAGCCTTGCAGGTCGCATGGAAAAGGCGGCCTCGCGGATGCGGGCCGCCCTTGCCGTGTGCGTCGATCAGAGGCGCTTGCCGGTCTGCTCGTCGAAGAGGTGGACGAGCCTGGGATCGGGGGTGACGCGGATCTGCTGGCCGGGCTGCGCGTCGACGCGCTCGCGGAACACGCCCACCACGTCGGCGCCGCCGAACT
>NZ_JAMXFI010000127.1:0-23604 GCF_025460875.1 Microvirga yunnanensis | reverse complement strand
TGACGCGGCCCTCTGGGTCCGTCCGATGCGCTAGTTAATCCTTGCTGTCGAGTGAACGTTCCCAACCCAGAAGAACATGCCAGCCCTTCCGAGGCGGCATTTGTGGCGCGGCCCGGGGCCGAGTTATCCAACACCATGGCCCTTCGTGATTTCTCCTTGATGATCCTGGTCTGCCTGCTGTGGGCGGCCCATACGGTGGTGACCAAGATCGTCGTGACGGACATGGCGATCCCGCCGCTGTTCTACGCGGCCATCCGCTATGGGATCGTCGCCCTGCTGGCGCTGCCCTGGCTCCTGCCCATGCCGCGCCCGACCTGGCGCATCCTCCTGGTCGGGTTTCTGATGGGAGGCGGCGGCTTTGCGCTGTTCTTCCTGGGCATCAGGACGGCAAGCCCGTCGAGCGCCGCCATCGTGTCCCAGCTCGGCCTGCCGATCACGACGCTTCTCTCGGTCATCCTGCTCGGGGAGAAGGTCTACTGGCGGCGGGGCCTGGGCATTGCGCTCACCTTCATCGGCGGCGTCCTGGTGATGTGGAATCCCGCCGGGGGCTTTCCGATTTCCGGAGGGCTCGCCCTCATTCTGGGATCCGCCGCGGCGGGCTCGCTGGCGGCCGTGCTGATGAAGCAGATGGAGGGCGTGAAGCCGCTCCGGTTCCAGGCCTGGATCGGCCTTGCCTCCGTGCTGCCCCTGACCTTCCTGTCGGCCGGCCTCGAGGCCGATCAGGTCCTCAAGGCCACGAATGCCGGCTGGGGCTTCCTGGCGGCGCTGCTGTTCTCGGCCCTGATCGTGTCCCTCGTGGCCCACACGATCTATTACGGGCTGATCGGCAAGTATCCGGCCAACCTGATCGCGCCCCTGACCATCATGAACCCGCTGATGACGGTCGGCATGGGGATCCTCGTCACGGGCGACCATGTCGACCTGCGCATGGCGCTCGGCACCGGCATCGCGCTCTGCGGCGTCCTGATCATCACCTTGAGGCGCAACCACGTCATGCCCCTGGCGGCCCTCGTCTGGGACCGCCAGCGGTAGAGCATCGTGCGGCCCCGGAGGGCCCCGTCAGCGACCCTCCGGGTACGTCCGATGCGCTCGTGGAAACAGCTCTGGCTTGGTCCCGCTGCTCGGAACACTGTGGGAACAAGTGCTCACGCCCGCACCTCACCCTCACGCCCACCCTCCACGTCATGGCCGGGACGAGCCTGGTGATGACGTGGAGGATTGGTGTGAGCGGTCGATGACACCCTCCCCACGTCATGGCCGGCTTTGTGCCGGCCATCCCGATCCGGTGAGGCGCGGCGCCTCTCGGAAGCGGGATCACCGGGACAAGCCCGGTGATGACGTGAGAGGGTGAGGTGAGCGGGTGATGACGTGGAGGGGGGTGTGAGCGGTCGATGAGCCGGGGGCGAGCGCCCCGTCCGCACGATGCGCTGGCGATCAATCGAGCGATGCCTCGACGCCCAGGCCCCGGGCTCTCGCCTCGCGCCAGCAATGGCTCGCGCAGGCGAGGTCCTGGGCGGCGATGCCGAGCGAGCGATAGAGCGTGATGTCGTCGGCCGACGTGCGGCCCGCCGCCTTGCCGGCGAGAACCTCGCCGATCTCGGCCAGGACGTGGTCGCGCCCGATCCGGCCGCTCTCGATGGCCCGGATGACCTCGCCGGCCTGGGCGAAGGTGGAGGCCCGGTAGTCGACGAAGAGCCGCGAGCGCGCCACCATCTCCTCGTCGATCTCGCGCTTCGACGGGATCGAGGCGCCGACCACGTTCAGATGGGCGCCCGGTGCGATCCATTCCCCCATCTGGACCGGCTCGGACGACGACGTGACGGTGCAGACGAGGTCGGCGTTCCGGACGGCCGAGCGGACATCGTCGGAGACCTCGATCGCGACGCCCGGGTGGCGTTCCGCGGCATGGGACGCGAAGGCCTCCGCCTTCTCGCGCCGGCGCCCGGCGACCCGAACCCGGCGGATCGAGGGCCGCACGCCGAGCATGGCCTCCAGGTGGTGCTCGGCCTGCTCGCCCGCCCCGATCATCGCGAGCGTGGCGCAATCCGGCCGGGCGAGCGCCCGTGTCGCCACGGCGCTCGCGGCGGCGGTGCGGATCGCCGTCAGGAGGCCGGCATTCATCATGGCGACCGCCGAGCCGTGCTCCGGCTCGAACAGGACGATCGCGCCCTGGTGCGACGAATATCCGGCGTCCGGATTACCGGGGAACAGGCTCACGAGCTTGACGCCGAAACACGCTTCGATCCCGCCATGGCCCGGCAGCAGGGCGCCGGGCATGACCCCCATCTTATTGGGCTCTCCCACGTCCACCACCGACCGCAGCGGCAGGTTGGCGGCCCCGGCCGAGACGGCGATCATCGCCGTCTCGACGATCTCGACGGCCTCGGCCATCGGCAGGAGGGAACGGACGTCCCTGTCGGACAGGACGATCATCGTGCGCGCCTTTCTCCATTGCCCCAGCCCTGGCCCGTCACGGGCAGGCCGAGTTGCTCCTCGAGCAGCGAGACATAGAGGTCCGGCCGCACGACATAGGGAAAATGTCCGCCCCACTCGAAGCGATAGGCGTCCGATGGGTTCAGCCGGGCCCGCACGGCGTCGCGCACGGGCGGAGGGATCAGCGGGTCGTCGGCGGTCTCGACCGTCGCGATCCGGTCGCGCGGCAGGTCGAGCGGGGGCAGTTCCGGCCCGCGCTTCAACGCATTCAGCCGCGTGCGCAGCTCCGGCTCGGGGATGCGTCCGCCGACCTCGGCCATCAGAAGGTCGACGAGTTCCGCCTGCTCGGGATGGCTGTCGCGCCAGGCGCCGAGGCCCCGGCCGAACCCCGCGCGGATCTCCGCGATCGGCGCATGGTCGAGGTCCGAGGAATAGGGCGGACGGTCCCCGACCCCGGCGACGGAATGAAGCGTGTTGGCGGCGATCAGGCGCTCCGCGAGGCGCGGATGGGCGGCGGCGAAATACTGCGCCACGTAACCGCCGAGGGACGAGCCGAGCACGGTGGCCCGGTCGAGCCCGAGCCGGCCGCACAGCTCCGCGAGATCCTCCGCCCATTCGATCACGCCGCCGCTTTCGGGGTAGGTCACGGCGACGATGCGGGCGCGGTCCTTCAGGGCCTCGATGGGCTGCCAGAAGATGTCGCCGCGGCCGAGCGTGCCCGGGATGAGCAGCAGCGCGGGACCCCTGTCGCCGGCCTGCACATATCCCCAATCCCGGCCGCGGATGAGGATCCGGCGTTCAGGGTGGAGCGTCGCGAAGCGGTCGCGGTCCGCCATCAGGCGGTTGGGCATGCGGTCGAGGCCTCCAAGTGCCGCGCAGTGTACACGAAACCGGGCCTTTGCCGTCCCCGATGGCAGAAATGACGTCCCGGGTTCACAGAAAATCCTTCGAGATCCTGCGGCCGGGGATGTCCCGGATCTCGACGTCCGTGCCGGAGACCGACAATCGACGGTTCACTCCGCATTGCCCTTCGGACGGGGCGCGATCCGGGAACAGCTTGCCCATCCGTGAGGATTCCCCGGCACAAAAAAGAACGCCTCGGTCGGGTGCCGAGGCGTTGAGGTGAGGGAGGACCACGCGAGTAGGTTCATTCTAGCGATCCGCTCCCCGGAGGCTGTGAGCCGCTTCACACACGACGTCATGAATGGTTTCGCCGAGCGCCGACCCGCCGCGCAGGACGTTTCTGCGCGCTGTGTGACATTTGTCTCAGAGCGCCCGGCGCCTCCCGGTTAGAATGGATGCCAAGTCAGGAGGTCGGCATGTGGGTCATCTCTCATATCGTGTTCGCGTATCTGCATTTCGTTCCCGGCGGAAACGGCGGCTGGACGCAGGGCAGCGACTACCCCCGCTTCTCGGCGGAAGAGCGCCGGGACATCGCGATCCCGTTCGAGGGTTACTGGAGGCGGGTGAGCTGATCGTCCCGCCGTGTTCTCCGTGAGTTGCCATGCGCGTTGCCGGTCGGGAGGAAACAGCCGACATCCTCGATCCGGCCAGGAGCGCGAAGCAGCGCGAGGGCATCGGACGTGAAAACTGGGTCCACTTTTGGGATCGGATCCGATGCTTCACTCTTTGAAGAGCGCATCGTTCGGCGCGGACCCGATGGGCCGCGAGCGTGGTGCGCTTTCGTCCGCGGGATGCGCTCGGCGGTCCTCCGATCGCGTTCATCGGGACAAGCACGGTGATGACACCCTCCACACGTCAGTGCCGGCCTTGTGCCGGCCATCCCGATTGTTTGAAGCGCGGCGCCTCTCGTATCGAGATCACCGGGACAAGCCCGGTGATGACGTGGCGGGTGACCATTGCAGGGGCGCGGCCCCTCCCACGTCATGGCCGGCCGGTCATCACCCGCCTCTCGCCGGCCATCCCGACTGTCCGATGCTCACATCTTGAAGCGGCGCATCGTCGAGTGCGGACCCGAAGGGCCGCGAGCGGGGCCCGCTTTCGTCCGCACGATGCGCTCGTCGAAGAGCCTGATGGGTCAGGCCCTGCTCATACGGGCCGGGAACCATGATTCCTCAAGCGGTCCGCCTCGGCAGAAGGCCGGCTTTGACGTCGGCCGCCGTCACGACCTTGCGGAACACGGCTTCCCGGAGATAGATCGAGTCGAAGACCGACTTGCAGTCTTTCTTCCGGATGGACACGAACGGTTTCCGATTGCGCTTCATGATGAGCTCCCAGTTCAGGATGGACCATTGGTATCCCGAAACGCCCTGCAGGACTGTGTCCGCCGTCACAATTCCACGGCCGGAAGCCATTTTCTCCATTCGAGCGCACGTGGTTCAAGGTTCGGGCAACCGCACCTCTACGCCCTCATCGAGCCTCTGTGATGCGGGTTACAGATGGGCGGCGGCGTTCACGGCATCATGTCGGCAACTGAACCTCTACAGGCAGGAGTGAGCGCATGGACAGGTGCACACGATACTGGGCCCGCTACATGGACACGATGGCGTTGTCCCGCCGGGCGACGGACCCGTCGCAGCGCCGTGCTCTGATCCGACAGGCCTATATCTGGCTTCAGCGGTATTTCGACGCCGAGGAGCGCGAGCTTGCGCGGCGGTCCATCGTGGCGGCGCAGCGATAGCTCCGCTCGACCCATCGCGAGCCGCGTCATCTCGCACGGGGCAGCATGGTCCGCACGATGGGCTAGCCGCTCCGCCCGACATGCCGGCCGGTCTCCACGGCGCACAAAGAAAAGCGCCCCGATATTGGAACAGGGCGCCCAGTTGACAGGGAGGAAGGCTTTCACCCTAACCGATCTCGCTCCGGCGAACTGTGCGCTGCGTCACATCAGGGTCTGTGTGATGTCTGTCACGGAAGATCGCGCGGGATCGCGCGATGATGATCTCAACTGAAGGAGTTCATCATGACGATCACCATTCTTGACCCCCGATCCGGCCAGCAGGTGACCATTTCGCTTCCCGGCAAGCCGGCGAGCTGTGTGAAAAGACATTGATGCGTGGTGCGGGGGATCGGTCCCGAGGCCGGTTCGCCCGTATCCCGCGGGACGGGACAGATGAACCTCAAACAGCATTATCAGGATAAGGCCGCCAGGGCTGAGCGCCTCGCGGACGATCCGTACCGGAAGGCGCAGCTTCGCGTCGAGCTCCGTTCGCTGGCGCGCAGATGGCGTCACTTCGCGGAGCTGGCGGACTGGCGCGCCCGCCGGTCACGCTATTCCGAGAGCTGAGGTGTCGATCGGACGATGTCCGCTAAAGCCTCGGACGCGGCCCGCGAGGTCCGCACGATGCGCTAGGTGTCTGTGGAGTGGCGGCTCTTCTCAGTGGAGGGCCGCAGGACGGAAGCTTGTCCGACGCCCGCCATGCGCAGGCGCAGGAGGCCGTCGGCACCAGGAGGAGCGCGCGTGCCTCGACTGCCGCGGATCGCTCAATGGAGGGTCGGCATGACGTCCGAGAACGGGATCAGCAGCATCTCGTCGTCGTCCTCGTCGCTGACATAGACGTGCCAGTCGGAGAAGTCGCGTGCGCCATAGGCTTTCTCGACGAGGGCGCGCGCCAGGGAGAGGGCTCGGTCGCGAGCCTCGATCAGGTCGAGAACCTCCGCTCCGTGACGATCGATCAGGATTTCGCCCGGGCCTGCGCAGTGGAAGTACAGATAGAACATGTGAGCCTCCATCTCGATGCCTCCACTCTCCCACAGGCGGGACCCGTCTTCTGTGCTCATGATCACGGTTCCCGGAAAGACCAGGTGGCATGGTCGGCCTCACATGGAGTCCGATCATGTCCCGTCGCATCCTCTGCCTTCTCGCCCTCCTGTTCGTGGCCGACGCCATTGCTGTGAATGGCCGCGCTCCGCGGCCCGTCGTGCTGTCCGGCAAAGAGATGCTCGATGTGACCCGCTTCACCCGTCTGCAGGTTTCCCCCGCGGCCTGATCCGATCCTCTTCCGTGTGATCACCGTCACAGAACACGATGCTTATCTCGGACACCATGGGAGCGCACGACAAGGAGATTGCCATGGTTCTCATCGTCCTGGATCGATGGACCGATCAGCCGGTGATCGTTTCCGTTGCGGTCCGCCCCGCCGTTCGGAGGGACGAACCCGCGATCGTCATCCGCCCTCGTCAGTTCGCCGGCAGGAGCCTGTCATGAAACCGTCCAAGCTCACCGCCATGCGGCGGGCACGCCGCCGGATCCTCCAGGAGCTCGCCGGAGCCAAACCTTAGCGCATCGTGCGGACGAAAGCGGGTCACGCTCGTGACCCGAACGTTGCGCCGCTTCAAGATGGGAGCACGGGACAACTGGGATGGCCGGCACAAGGCCGGCCATGACGTGGGGAGGGTTGTGGGGAGGGTCGTGGGGAGGGTGTCGTCACCGGCCCGTTTCACCTCTCCCCGTCATCACCGGGCTTGTCCCGGTGAGCGCGATCAGAAGACCGCCGGGCGCATCGTGCGGACGATGTGCCGCTTCAGGATGTGGCCATCGGAGCCGTTCCCAAACCTGGGTCCACGTCTCACGTGCGCAAACATGTCGAAACAACATAACGGAGCGGATCGGGCGGGACGCGGGCTGCGCGTCCTCTGCCCGGCGTCATCCTTCCGGTCTCCTGCGGTTGGGAACCGTCCTGTCTCTTGTTGAGACTCTCCCTCTTTCATCTATAGTTGCCTGGCTTCCGTCGCAGGTTGCGATCTCTGTTGGTGAACTCGTGCAGGGGAGTCGTGAAGGTGCGTCTCGATGGAGAACAGATCCGGAAGGACTTGCCGTTTCTCTCGGCTCTCTCCGTGAGTTCGTTCTTTTCCGCGCTCGGCCCGGACGAAATCGCCCAGATCGCGGCCTTGTGCACGTCCCGCAAGATGCACGACGGCGAAACCTTGTTTCTCAAGGGGGATCCGGGCGACGCTCTCTACGGCGTCCGCCGCGGGCAGATCGTCATCACGACGACGACCGATGCGGGCCGGCAATTCACGCTCAACATTCTCGGGCCGGGCGACGTCTTCGGCGAGCTCGCCCTCCTGGACGGGCACCCGAGGAGCGCCGATGCGGTCGCGTCGGGCAGTGTCGAGCTGTTCATGATCCGGCGGAGCGACTTCCAGGATCTGCTGAAGAGGCGACCGGAAATCACCACGCGGATCATCGAACTGCTCTGCGAGCGCGTCCGGTTTTCGAGCGAACGCCTGGAAGAGGCCTCTCTTCTGTCTCTTCGGTCCCGGTTGGCACGGCGTCTGCTGAAGCTGGCCGAGGATTTCGGCGAGGAGATCGACATCACGCAGGAGGAGCTCAGCGTGCTCGTCGGAGCAGGTCGGGAAACCGTCAATCGGCAGTTGCAGAAGTGGCGGAGAAGCGGAGCTGTCGAGCTCGGACGGGCCCGCGTGAAGATCATCGACCTACGACGCCTTCAGCAGGAAGCCGTCGAGCGCGACCGGGATTCCGAATGATCCGAGGTCGAGCTTGGCCGCGCCGGACCGAATGCGCGGGCCTCGGCGATCCTCGGCCGGGCGCCCCCGGGGAGGGCGGAGGCGGCGAGGGCTACCTGTCGGAAGACGAGGTCAGCGACGTACCGGCCTGTTCGAGCGTGAGGTAGACCCAGCCCGCTGTCTCGGCGCTTTCGCGCTTGATGTAGCGATAATTGGTGCTGAACCAGGCCAGCACGTCGTCAGTCTTGTTGTCCAGGATGAGGTCGCCCCGATCCGTGCGGACGGTCAGGACCGCGTGCCCCTCGCCGTTCTCGTCGATGACGACGGTCATGCGCATGGCGCGACGGGGAAGGCCGGCCTCCACCAGCATCCTGCGCTTCAGGAGCTGGTAGTCCTCGCAGTCGCCCAGACCGTCGCTCGGGTAGCTCCACAGGTCGGCGACGCCCCAATGGTTCTGATCGGTCACCGGGATCAGGGAGCGGTTCACGGACAGGTTCACCGAAGACAGGAGGGCCGCAAGCTCCGCGGTCAGCGGCAGAAATTCAGGTTCGGTCAGATCGACGGTGCATTCCTCCGCATGGCGGCTGCAGAAAGCGACCCAGCCGGGCAGGGGTGGCGCCGCCTCGTCCCGGAAAAGGTGGGGACCCGCATTGCCCGAACTCATCGCCGACAGCAGCAAGGCCAGGACGATCCAAATCCGTCTACCCATGTCGATCTCCCCAGGAGATGCCGGTGATCAGACCGGGGAGGACCCTTCCTCTTGGCCCGAACTGCTCATGGGATCAGACTGACGTGTTCCGCTTGGTCGTTCTGTGCATGTGGTCACAAATTCCGGCCCGGCCATGACGTGTGGAGGGTGGCGCGAGCCGGGTGTCTCATCGTCCCACGTCATCACCGGCCGGTCCCGGTGATCCCGGTCGGAAGACCGCCGATGGCATCGTACGGACGAAAGCGGGCCACGCTCGAACGATGCGCCGCTCAAGGAAGTGAGCATCGGATTCGATCCCGAGCGTGGGTCCACTTGTCCCGCCCGACGCCGTCGCTCAAAGGTACCGGTGGCAGACGTCGATGGAGGATTCGATGCCGACCTTCGCGAAGTCGGTCTTCAGCCACGCATCGGCCTTCTCGCGCCCGATCGCATGCAGATCGGTGAGGAAGCTCCAATCCGCGTTCAGCTTCGAGGCGGCGCCCAGGTGCTGCATGACGTCGTCGGCCTCGACGGCATGCAGGCGCACCTCCCTGATATCGGGTGCCAGGACCCGCCCTTCCTCCACGAGCCTGTTGAGGAAGTCGACCGCGCGAACCTCCCTCATGAGCGACGAGTTGAAGCTGATCTCGTTGATCCGGTTGAGGATCTCGGCCGCCGTCCTGGGGACCGTGGGCCGGCTGATCGGGTTGATGTGAACCACCACGATGTCGGATGTCTCGCATTGATAGATCAGCGGAAAGAGCGCCGGATTCCCCATGTAGCCCCCATCCCAGTAATACTCGTCGTCGATCCTCACGGCCTGAAAGATGAAGGGGAGGCAGGTCGACGCGAGCACCACCTGGGCGCTCATTTCATGGTGCTCGAAAACCCGGATCTTCCCTGAACGAACATTGGTGGCCGAGAGAAACAGCTTGACCCGGGAATCCGATCGCAGGCGCTCGAAGTCGACCGTCTGCTCGAGGATATCGAGCAGGGGATTGTAGTTGAACGGGTTGAGCTCGTAGGGCGAGACCACCTGGGTCAGCATGTGAAACAGCAGAAAGGCCGGCGATGCTTCAAGGCTGCGACTTCCGGTGAGACGGTCGAATGCGGATGGTTGAACGGGGCTGAACAGAGCCGCCTGCGAGATCCGCCGCCAGAACGCCCCGAGGGCCTGGCGGGCGCCCTCGCGCCCCCCGCTGATCAGCCCGTGGGCGCAGACCACCGCATTCACCGCTCCCGCGCTCGTGGCGCTGATGCCCTCGAACGCGATGGCGTCTTCTTCCAGCAGACGGTCCAGCACGCCCCACGCGAAGGCGCCATGGGCGCCGCCCCCCTGAAGGGCGAGATTGACCGGCTTGACCTCCTGCCGCGGCGCTGAGCGTCTCCTCCGGGAAGTCCTGCCGTCTGCCCTGTTCATGGTCGCCTCGGCGTCGGGGTCGTTCAGCATTCCGATCAAGAGGATGTTATATGACGTCGATCCTGTCTGGCGAGAGCGCGGACCCGGCCGGGCGGCTAGAGCATCGGACGTGAAAAGTGGACCCACTTTTGGGTCCGCACGATGCGCCAGCCACCCGTACAGGATGCTGCACGGGCGGCCTGAGGCGCGGGATGGGCCTGTCGACTCACTCCTCGCGGAAGGCGACGGCGAGCCGGTCCGTGAGCGGCTGGGTCAGGTAGGTGATGATGCGCCGCGTCTCCCCGCGGATCAGCACCTCGGCCGGCAGGCCGGGCGTCAGTTCCTTGCCCTCCAGCTTGCTCCGCTCTCCCGGGGCGATCGCGATCTTCACGGTGAAGTAGGCTTGCCCGGATTCGCCGCTGACGACCTGGTCCGGCGAGACATTGGTGACCATCCCCTCGAGTTCCACCGGCGTCGGGAGCTTGAACGAGCTGATATGGATGGTCGCCGGCTGGTCGATATGCACCTGATCGACCTCCTCGGGGCGGATCTTCGCATTCACGATCAGCGGCTCCGCGCTCGGGATGATCGACATCAGCTTCTGCCCGGGGGCGACGATCCCGCCGATCGTATGCACCATGAGTTCGTGGACCAGACCCGTGCGCGGCGCCCGGATGTCGAGCCGCTGAAGCCGGTCCCGGGCGGCGGCGAGCTGCTCCTCGGTCTCGGCCAGGCTGGCCGTGACGGTCTGGAGCTGCCTCAGGACCTCCGAGCGGGCATTCTGCGTGAGCTCGGCGATCTTGTACTGGATCTCGGTGAGCTGGGACCCGGCACCCGCGATCCGGGCCTCGATATCGCCCATCTCGCCCTTCAGGCGGCTCACCTCGCGCTCCGTCTGACGCAGCACAGGGCGCCGGATCAGCCCTTTGCTGTCGAGCATGCGCTGGTCGGCCAGCTCGGCGGTCACCTGGGCGAGCTCCTCCTTGAGGGCGCGGAACCTCTCGTTGAACCCGTCGATCTGCCTCTCGACCTGGTGCTTTCGCTCCTGCTGCTGCGAAAGCTGGCTCACGCGCGTGAAGCGCCGTTCGTTCATCAGGCTTTCCTCCGCCGCGAGCGCCGCCTTCAAGGCGGTCTCAGCCTGCCTGGAGGGCAGCGAAAGCGCCGGCCGCGCGATCGTCGTGCGGTCCAGCTGCTCGGCCTCGAGGCGTGCCTTCTGGGCCGTGAGGTCGATCAGCTTGCGCTCGAGGATGCTCGCATCGGCCGTCACCTTCGCGGCATCGAGCCGGACGAGCACCTGGCCCTCCTGCACGAGCTCTCCCCCCTTGACGAGGATCGCCCCGATGACCCCGCCCTCGAGGTGCTGAACCGCCTGGGCGCTGGACTGGACGGCGAATGTGCCCGAGGTGACGACCGCGCTGTCGACCTTGGCGGCGACCGCCCAGCCGCCGATCCCGAAGAAGACCACGAAGGAACTCAGGATGAACCAGCGCATGAGCCGGCGCATGGAGGAGGAATTGGCCGCAAGGTCTGTTTCGAACTCGGTCATGGTGCGCTCCATCGGGTGGGCTGCCGTCGTCGGCTGGGCAACCGGCACATCCTTTGTCAGGATCCCGCGCCGGTCGCGACGGATCGGCGCCTGGTCCACGATCACGTTGGCATGCCGGGCGCGCCGATGCTGTGGCGCAGTTCACATTCGCCAGACCATCGGACGTGAAAAGTGGACACCACTTTCGGGATTCATCCGAGGCTCCCTCTCTTGACCGGCGCATCGTTCGGAGCGGACCCGAAGGCCGCGCCAACGACCCGAAGGGCCACGCTAGTGACCCGGAGGGCCGCGCCAGCGAATACCGGGCCCACTTTTCACTGACGTCGCCTCTGGGTCCGTCCGATGCTCTAGCTCGCCTGGCCGCTCGCCCGCTGGGTCCGGGTCGCATCCAGGCTGGTGACGGTCGCGGTCGCCGGGACGGCGTCTCCGTCCGCCGGTTCCGCCGACGCCGGGCCGAGCGTGTCCTGAGAGGCCAACGCGGCGCCGGGGCTGGAGGGAGCTGCGCCCGGCTGCGCCGTCGCGACGGCCGACGGGGCGCCGACCGGCTGCGGACCCATCGCCTGGGCGGGCTTGTGCGGCTGCCCGATGCGCGGGAACAGGGCCGCCAGGACCTGTTCCTTCGGGCCGAACATCTCGGCGCGACCGTTGCGGACCGACAGGATCTTGTTCGCCGCGAAGATCGCGCTCGGCCGGTGGGCCACGATGACGACGATCTTGCCGGCCTGGCGCATCTGCTGAATGGCATCGTTCAGGGACTGCTCTCCGAGCGGGTCGAGATTGGAGTTGGGCTCATCGAGCACGACGATGAAAGGATTGCCGAACAGGGCCCGGGCAAGCCCGATGCGCTGGCGCTGACCGCCCGACAGGATGGCGCCGCCTTCGCCCACCGGAGTGTCGTATCCCTTCGGGAACGCCAGGATCATGTCGTGCACGCCGGCCATGCGGGCCGCCTCGATCACCTGATCAACGGTCGCGTCCTTCCGGAAGCGGGCGATGTTTTCCGCGATCGTTCCATCGAACAGCTCGATGCTCTGGGGCAGGTGGCCGATCGCGTCCGCCAGCGCATCGGGCGAGTACTGGCCGATCAGGGCGTTGTCGAAGCGGACGTCTCCCCGCGCCGTCGGCCACGCGCCGACCAGGGCGCGAACGAGGGTGGACTTGCCGCATCCGCTGGGGCCGATGATCCCGAGGGCGTCGCCGGCTTCGATCTCGAACGAAACGCCCGACACGGTCGCGATGGTCCCGCCCGGAGGAACGATCGCGACATCCCGCACCGACAGGGTGTGGCGCGGCCGCGGCATGCCGTGCTGCTGCTTGGTCGCCTGGGGAAGCTTGGAGGTCAGCGCCCTCAGGCGGCGCAAAGCCTGCCAGGCGGCCGAGGTGCTGCGCCAGTTGCCGATGACCTGATCGATGGGGGTGAGAGCCCGGGCGAGGATGACCGAGCAGGCGATCATGGCGCCGGGCGACATCTTCGCCTCGATGACCAGGAAGGCTCCGAGCGCCAGCATGGCGGATTGCAGGACGAGCCGGACCGTCTTGGAGATCGCCCCGAACACGCTGGCGTGGTCGGCGAGGTCGCGGGCATGGGAGATCGAGTTCACGTAGCCGCTGCCCCAGCGCTTGCACAGGTCGTCTCCCATGCTCATGGCGGCGGCCGCTTCCGAGTTGCGCCTCGCGTCCAGCAGAAGGGTCATGGTGGCCGCGTGCACCTGGTTGGCCGACTTGACCGTGCCCTTGGTGACGAGCTCGTTGACCATGCTGAGAATGACCAGAAACAGAGCGCCGGCTCCGGCGGCGAGGAAGAGGATCGGACTCACCAGGAACAGGATGGCGAAATAGATCGGCATCCAGGGCAGGTCGAGAAGCGCGACCGGTCCGGGCCCCATGAGATAGTTGCGGATGGCGGCGAGATCCTGGAGCGGATCGTGATTGCGGGCATGCGGGCCGAAATGGAGCGGCAGTTTCAGCGTCGCCTCGAACAGCGTGGGCGCCAGCCGGTGGTCGAAGGTGATGCCGACCCGGGCCATGAGCTTGCCGCGCAGCGCCTCCAGGAGGCCGTAGAAGGCGTAGAGCAGCAGAGCGAGCAGGGAGAGGGCCGCCAGCGTCGGGAGGCTCTTGCTCGACAGGACCTTGTTGTAGACGAGCATCATGAAGATGGGGCCGGTCAGCATCAGGACGTTCCCGAGACAGCTGATGACGCTGAGCCCGATCAGCGGCTTCTTGAGCGTGCGAAGAGCCGTCCGGAGTTGGACTTCGGCGCTGGTCTTCATTCCATTCCTCATCGCGGGCATCCCTGTTGCGACCCTCCGCACGCCATGAGACGGGCAACCGGGAGGGTGTCTGCGGGATGATCATGGGCCGGCTTCGCGCCGAGCACTGTGACGGGGGTCACAAAGGTCCGGTCATCGCGGCCGTCGGGGCGCCTTTGCCCCCGGCCCGTCGAACGCTATGCTGGCAGGCCTCGTGCTCCACACCGTGGGAATTCGGTCATGGCAGACGTGCAACCGCCCAAGCCGGCGACCGGCGCCGACAAGTCGGCCCATCTCGAAGCCCTCGACATCTTCAAGGCCATCGACCCGGCGACGGTCGACCAGATCGCCCGCAGGGCTCAGAACCGGACGCTGGAGAAGGGCGAGTTGCTGTTCAACGTGGGTGACACCTCCGACGCGCTCTACGTGATCGCCGAGGGCCGCGTCCGGATCTGGACGGTCTCGGCCGCCGGCGCCGAAGTCACCCTCAACGTCCTGACCAGCGGCGCCGTCTTCGGAGAGATCGGCATGCTCGACGGCGGCGTGCGGACGGCGGGCGCCTCCGCGATGCTGCGCACGAGACTGACGAGCATCGCCCGGCGAACCTTCTACGACGCGCTGGACCGGGATCCGCAGCTGGTGCGCAATGTGATCGACCTGTTGTGCGGCCGGCTCAGATGGACCAGCGCCCGGATGGAGGACGCCACCCTGCGCCAGGCGCCGCAGCGTCTCGCACGCATTCTCGGGCATCTCGCGCGGGACCACGGGAAGGCGACGACCGGAGGCATCGAGGTCGTTCTCAAGCTCACCCAGAGCGAGATGGCTCAATGGACGGCCATGTCGCGGGAGGGTTTGAACAAGCTTCTGAACCGATGGTCCGAGGAGCGCCTGCTGAGCCAGGACCGGGGCGGGTTGATCGTCCACGATCTCGACAGGATCGACGAAATCGCCGAGTTCGGCGAGTAGGAGGCGTCAATGCCGTCGCCGCGCCACGATCTGCTGGGCGCGGGTGATGAACTGAAGACGCTCGTCCCGGGCGGGGATCTCGCGGGCAAGATCGTCGACGAGCTTGGCCGGATCCGCCAGCTCTGCCGCATGCCGCCGGACGAGCAGGCCGGCGACGGGGCCGAGATAGACCGTGAGGGCACGGGCCAGCTCGGCCAGACAGTCCTGAGCGGCCGCCGGGTCCATGGGAGCCGGCTGGGCCGCCGGGACGTCCGGCTCCGGGGCGACGGCGGGCGGCCCGGGGTCGGAGGACGCACGGCCGGCCGGGACGACCAGAGGGGCGGCCTTCGGAAGCGAAAGGGCCGGCGGCTCCAGGCAAACGGCCGGAGGCGAGGGTGCCGTCACCGCCTCTTCGACCCGCGCGGATGCCACCGACAGCACGGTCCGATCGAGCGGCTCGATCAGGCTGAGGGTCGCATTCATGTCGTCCGATGACGGCGGCATGCCGACGCTGAACGTCGTGATCCTGCGCGGGCTGTGCTTGAGGTCGAACACTCCGCGCTCGCCGAAGGTCGCCGAGATGCGCGGAGCCACGGCTTCCATGACGGCGGCCGATACGAGGATGCCGCCGGGATCCGCCAGGCTTTCCAGCCGGGCCGCGATCACCAGGGTCTCGCCGAAGGGGAGATCGTCCTGGAACAGGACGTCGCCGAGATGGATGCCGATCCGCATGCGGACCGCATCGAGCTTCGTCATGGCGGCGAGGCGTGCCTGGGTATCGAGCGCGCAGCGAACCGCGTCGACCGCACTCTCGAACAGGGCGAAGATCCCGTCTCCCGGCATCCCGAAGAGCCACCCGCCATGCGCCGCGAGCTCTTCCCGGGCGATGCGCCGCGTCGCCCACAGGGCGTCGAGGGTGTTGGTCTCGTCGACGGATACCAGGCCGCCGAAATTGGCCATGTCGGCCGCGAAGACCGCTCGCAGACGTCGAACTCGT
Source organism: Microvirga yunnanensis (assembly GCF_025460875.1). NCBI lineage: Bacteria > Pseudomonadati > Pseudomonadota > Alphaproteobacteria > Hyphomicrobiales > Methylobacteriaceae > Microvirga > Microvirga yunnanensis. The sequence continues at coordinate 7,917 of NZ_JAMXFI010000127.1, read as the reverse complement.
TTGCCTTGAGGCTGCGGTGCATCGGGAGCCGGATCGTCCATCACGCCTTCATCGGGTGCCTACATGTCACTTCTTGGTCTCGCCGATTTTACCACGGATCTCGAGAAACCGCGTCCGATCCCGCTCGTTGGGAATGAAGTCCGAAAGCCGGCGATAGAAGTCGTCCCGGCCGACCGCCTTTTCCGCCTGGCGGGCGACGAGAGTGGGCGCGACCGGGCCGATGAGCGGCAGAAGCGCGTCCGACACGGCCCGGATCTCGGTCTGTGAGATCACGGCTTCCATCTGGGCGATCTTGAAGCCCTTGTCGTCGCGCAGCACCTGCTGGGCCGCCTTTCGGAATGTCGTCGCCTCGGCCTCGGTCTTGATCTTCTCGACGAGCAGGTCGAGGAACGTGTCGACATCCATGGTCTCGTGCGAGGCCTGCCTGACCAGAAGATGTCCGATCGGGCCGAGCGAGCTGGCGAGCGAGCGCCCGAGCGCATCGAGCGTCGTCGGGGTCAGGACCTCCGCCATCGTCTGGTTGAGCCGCTCCTTGGCCGGCGCGGCCTGCTCCTTTCCCGGCATGTGGGAGAGTTCGGTGAGGTCGAGGGGCGGGAGGTCGGCGCTCGGGCGCATCTCGATCGATGCGTTGAGCGAGACGACGAACTCGTCCGCCGTCTGGAACCGATCCTCCGGGTTGCGGGCCAGAGCCCTCTGGACGACCACGTCGATCTCGGGCCAGAGCTCCGGCCGATAGGTCCTGATCTCCGGCGGCGGATCGTTCATCAGCTTGCGCATCAGCTCGGGCAGATCCGCGGCCACGAAGGGCTTCGCGCCCGTCAGCATCTGGAACAGGATGACCCCGGCGGAGAAGAGATCCGCGCGAATGTCGGCCGGGCGCCCGAGAAACCGCTCGGGCGCCATGTAGTTGGGCGTGCCGATGGGGATGCCGCCGGGCTTGGTGAGGTCGAGCGCATCCACGTGGGCGACGCCGAAATCGGACACCTTGATCGAGGCCGCCGAAGGGCAGAGGATGTTGGCCGGTTTCACGTCCCGGTGGATGACGCCCTTCGAATGAGCGTAGCCGAGGGCGAACAGCAGCTGCGCCATGATCTCGCCGACCTGGCGGATCGGCAGCAGCGTCCCCCGGCGGATCACGTTCTCCAGCGTGCCGGCGTTGACGTATTCCATGATGATGTAGGGCGCGCCATCCTGCTCCACGAAGTCGAAGACCGTCACGATGTTGGGATGCAGGCACCGCGCGGCGGAGCGCGCCTCGGTGGCGAAGCGGCGGAGCAGTTCGTCGTTCTCGCTCAGGTTCTCCAGGATCTCGGGACGAAGGGTCTTGATCGCCAGCGGGCGATCGATTTGCTCGTCATAGCCCTTGTAGACAACGCCGATGGCCCCGCGGCCGATGACGTGGTCGAGGCGATACTTGCCGACCCGGGCGGGCATGCCGCTGGTGCCGCCTTGGCTGCCGCCTGTCCTCAGATCCTTGTCTGCGGTCATCGGATGCAATTCCATGACGAGCGGTAATCTGGTTCTGTCGGGCCAGGTATCAATCCGGTTGCTCACTTTTCAAGCATTTTCAATGCGCTATCCAGGCTCCTGCGCATCCGGTTGAAGGAGCGCGACAGGGATGCGATCTCGTCGGACCCCGGATATTCGAACTCGGCGACCGACGCGTCGCCCATGCTCACGGCCTCCGCCGTCTTGGCCATGCGGGTCACCGGGCTGATCACGTAGCGGTTCAGCAGGACGTTGAGCAGCACCAGCAGGACCAGGAAGATGACGCTCGACGTGCCGACGAACAGCAGCAGGTTCCGCCAGATCGCTCCTTCGGCGATGTCCATGGGCACGGAGATGATCTGCGCTCCGATCGTTTCGTTGAGCTTCCAGCCGAAGCCGTTCTTGCTGCCGTAAAGGGCAACCATGGACGTCGGGGCGCGGTCCGGGGTCGAGTGGCAGGTCAGACACGACTCGTCCTTGATCACCAGAGGATAGGTTGCCGTGTAATGGGAGCGATTGTTGATCGTCTGGTAGCTGATGTCCTTGGTCAGCTCGGGATTGGCCCGCAGCTTCTCGATCACCTCCCGCTCCCAGTCCCGCGCGAGATCGGCCGGGTTGGTCGGGTTGAGCGCGGCCTCCTTGTAGAAGAACTGCGGATAGAAGCCGCGGAAATTGCGGAATGCCGTCTGGGCCGAGAACGACGGGATCGTCTGCGGCAGGAACTGGACGCTCGAGTGTTCGGCGAGCAGGGGCTGGATCTCTTCCGACGTATAGCGGCGCACCGACAGCGCCTGAGCTCGCAGAACGTCGATCTGCGACTGGAGCTGGTCCATGGCTTCCTGTCGGGAAATTTGATAGAATGGATAAATCGACAGGCTGAGCCCAAGCAGATAGCAAACGGCGAGAATGATATTGAATTTCAGCCGTAGTCCCACGGGAGATCTCCAACGGCTCGTGAGGTTAGTTTGCGTTACAACTACCGGATTTCATGATAGTGCAAGTCTTGGAGACGTGCCATGCATTTCGGTCTTGTGGGTGGATTTGCGGGCCGTTCCCCTGTGCGCCAAAGCACATCGGGAGACCTTGATCGGTCGCACCCGATACTCTTTCTAGGGATCGTTGTCCTTGCGTTTTCCTTGCTGCTCGCGAGCGTCGTGACGGCCCATGCCTCCGGAAGGGTCGGTCTCGTCCTGACGGCGGAGGATTATCAGAAGCTTCCCAAGTCCAGCATCGGGACGAAGCGCGGCGCCGAAATCGCCGAGGCGCTCAAGGCCAGGGGCTTCGACGTGATCGTCAGCCCCAATCCGACCAATGCCACGGCCCGGGCCAGCCTGCGGGACTTCGCGGCCAAGGCGGAGGGGGCCGATCTGGCCCTCATCGTTCTGATCGGCCACGGCATCGCCTGGAGCGGCCAGACCTTCTTCCTGGCGACCAACACCGAAATCGGACGGGCGGCCGACCTGTTGTCCCGCGCGCTCTCGACCACCAACATGGCGCAGATCGCGGCGCGGGCGCAGACGGGCGGCGTGTTCTTCTTCATGACGTCGCCGACCTTCGAGAATGCCATCGAGGGGCTGGACGCGAGGCCTCAATTCACCAGCGAGATTCCGAAGAACGCCGTCACGGCCTTCTCCAGCTCCGCGCGCATCCCGGTCTCGCGCATCGACGCGGCCGGCGAGCAGGCCGCAGACGCCCTGGCGAAGCTGCTTCAACAGCCGAGCCCGTCGTTCAGCGAAGCCGTCAAGGTCGCGTCGAGCGGCAACCTGGGGGCGGTGTTCGGGCAGGTGCAGGAGGTCAATCTCGCGAAGCCCGCTGCGGCTCCCGCGCCGGCCCCGCAAACGGTCGCGTCGACGTCTCCCCAGGCCGTGCCCGTGCTCCAGAAGTCGGAGGATATCGAAGGCCGGCTCGAGGCGGAGCGCCGCGCGCGGGAACAGGCGGAGTCGCGGGCCCGCGACGAGCAGTTGAGGGCCGAACGGGCTCAGGCCGAGGTGATGAAGGCGCAAGCCGACGCCAAGAAGGCTCAGGCCGACGTGGAGCGGGCGCAGGCGGACGCCGAGAAGGCCAAGCAGGAGGCGAAGCGTGTCGAGGCGGAGGCGCAGATCGCGGCCGCCCAGGCCGAAGGATTGCGCCACGCATCCGTCGCTCCCTCCGTCGAGGACTCGCAGCTCGGGCAGAAGCAGCGCCGCCTGATCCAGCAGCGGCTGCGGGACCTGGGCCTCTACACGGGCCCGATCGACGCCATCATGGGACCTCTGACCCGCGAGGCGATCATGGGATACCAGAAGAGCCGCAACGCCTCCGTGACGGGTTACCTGACCCCCGAGCAGTACGACGCGCTTCTGCCGAAGGAGATGCAGTAGAGCCTCGGACCCGGAGGGCTGATCGCAGGCCCGGCTATTCCCGCCCGGGGCGCTCCGCCCGGCGGGATTGAACCCGGATCCGGCCACGGATGACCTCGACCGCCCGTTCGGTCTCCGCCGCGGCCGGAACCGCGTCCGGCGGCCGGGCCGCATCGCCCGCCGGTCCCGCGGCTTCCCACCCTTCAGTCCGCCACTCCGCCTGCTGCTCGTCGAGATCGAGCAGGCCTTCCTGATCCAGGATCTCCACCACCTTTCCGACCTCCGGCGCTGCGCACCGCACGATCACCACGGTGCCGCCGCGGACCACGCCCTCGGCGTACGCGTGGGCGTCGGCACGGGACACCCCGAGATCCTCCAGGAGGGGGGCGAGATTGTGCGGCGTGGTCCAGATGTCCAGGTCGTCGGCCGGAATGCCCGCCTGCTTCAGGCGGTTCGCCGCTGCGGTCGCGTGATGTTCGCCGTGGAAGAGGGATGTGACGGTCTTGGTCATCGGTCGATCCCCTGCAAGGGGTCAATGTACCACGCGGCCCCCGGATCGACCACCTGTCCGCTAGAGCATCGGACCCAAAAGTGGACCCACTTCTGGGATCGGATCCGATGCTCCACTCTTTGAAGAGCGCATCGTTCGAGCGAAAAACCGGATCCACTTTTCACTGGCGTGGCCCTTCGGGTCGCTGACGCGGCCCTCTGGGTCCGCACGATGCGCTAGGAGGCCGCGGGAGCGGCTTGCCCCGGGCGCGGCAACGGGCCAGGATGGTTGTGCGGTGGATCGACATGGCGAAGCCTCTCAAGCGAGTTTCCGTTCCCTCCCTGGGCATGCCCGGCGTGGTCGCGTCCGCCGTCTATACGGGTGGCCGGCGTCTCACGGAGATTCCCATCGAGGAGGCCGGGGAGTGGTCCAAGAAGCCCGGTCACGTGGTCTGGATCGGCCTGCACGAGCCGAGCCTCGAGCTCCTGAGGAAGGTGCAGTCCGAGTTCCACCTGCACGAGCTCGCCATCGAGGACGCCCTGAAGGCCCATCAGCGGCCCAAGGTCGAACAATACCACGATGCTCTGTTCGTGGTCGCCCGCACGGCCCAGATGGTGGAGGGGCGCATCGCCTTCGGCGAGACGCACCTGTTCGTCGGGCGCGGCTACGTGGTCTCCGTCCGCCATGGCGCCTCGACGACCTATACGCCTGTCCGGCAGCGCTGCGAGGCGGCCCCGAAGGCGCTCGCAGAGGGCGAGGACTTCATCCTCTATGCCATCCTGGACTTCATCGTCGACAACTACATGCCGGTCATCGAGATGATCCAGGCCGAGGTGGAGGAGATCGAGGACAGCATCCTGACCGCGAGCCAGCCGCAGGACCAGATCGTTCGGCTCTATCAGCTGCGGCGGGATCTGCTGCGCCTGCGCAATGCGGCCGTTCCGCTGGTGGAGGTCTGCCGCCGGCTCGAGCAGCCCGGACTGCCCGGGATCGACGGTGCGATGCAGCCGCTCTTCCGCGACGTCTCCGACCACATCCGGCGGGTCCAGGAGGAGATCGAGTCCCTGCGGGAGGTGCTGGCCTTCGCGTTCGAGTCGAGCCTGATGACCGGCCAGTCCCAGCAGAACGAGATCACCCGCAAGCTCGCCGCCTGGGCGGCCATCCTGGCAGTCCCGACGGCGGTCGCCGGCATCTACGGCATGAATTTCGACGTGCTGCCCGAGCTGCATTGGAAATACGGCTACCCCTTCGTGCTGACGGTGATCGTGCTGGTCTGCGCGTGGCTCTACTGGCGCTTCCGGGAAAAGCGCTGGCTTTGACCAGGCCGGACGGCCCCTTGCGCACGCACCTCACCCCCACCCTCCACGTCATCACCGGGACGAGCCCGGTGCTGCGGTGGAGGGTGGGGGGACGGGTGGAGGGTGCCATGATCGGGAGGGCGACCGCGACGCCGAGGGCGGCGATGGGGCGGCCGCGGAACCGCCATGGCAAGCCCCCGGAGCCCTCATCTCCCGGACCGGCCGGACACCCCCGGCCGGGCGGGACACCCCGGGCCGGATGGCGCGCCCGGGCTTCAGGCTCGATCAGGATCCGGGAGTTCGGACATCCGCGGGGACGAACTTTGCCGTGAATCTCAGGGTTTCACCTGATAGCCAGGACGATGCCGGAGGCTGGAGTATCGGACCCATCAGGGGCTGCACACCACGGCCGACCTCGTGCGATACGCGGTCACGAACCGCATGGTCGAGGTATGAGGCCGCATTCGCCGGCGGGCGGAGCGCTCAGGTTTCTCCTGAACTCGGGGCCGGGCTTCCCCGAAGGTGGCCGGGTCGGCCATGATGCAATCCGGAGCACCGGACAAGAGGGGGAGGAAGCGTGATCAATCGTCGCCATGAGGCATGTCTCGGGTTTCTTGGGCTGATCTGCGGTCTTGCGAGCGTGCCGGCGCTCGGGACCGAGGGCGGGGCGAGCCTCTACCTGCCCGGTCTGCGGGGCCCGCTCGCGGGCATCGTGCCTCCGCCCGGCTTTTACTTCAGCAATGACTTCCTGGCCTATTCGGGCGAGCTGAGCGGCGGTCGCCGGATCCAGATCGGCGGGGCCGTGCTGGCCGACGTGGAGGTCGAGATCCGCGCCGACTTCCTGACCGCCACCTGGGTCTTCCCCCTGGAGGCCCTGGGCGGGCGCATGGCCATCGGCGCCAGCCTTCCGCTGGGCGTGCCGCGGGTGAGCGCCGGCGTGCTGATCGAGGCGCCGCGGCTGGGCCGCGCCTTCGCGTTCAGCCAGCGGGACGCCTCGTTCGTGCTCGGCGATCCGGTGGTCTCGGGCATCCTCGGCTGGGACGCGGGCAAGTTCCACTGGTCCCTCGGGGCCAGCGTCAGCGTTCCGGCCGGCGGCTACGAGGAGGGCGAGCTCTCGAACCTTGCCTTCAACCGCTGGGTCGGCGACCTCTTCGCCGCCGCCACCTGGTTCGATCCCGAGATCGGCCTCGATCTCTCGGGCGCCGTGGGCTTGGAGATCAACGGCGAGAACCCGGATACCGACTACCGGAGCGGCAATGCCTTCCACCTCGATCTGGCGATCACCAAGAACCTGACCAAGGAGCTCTCCGTCGGGGTGCTGGCGGGCTACTACGACCAAGTCTCCGAGGACCGGGGCGAAGGCAACCGGATCGGCCCGTTCAAGGGGCGGGTGACGGCGGTCGGCGCCAGCGCCACCTACAACGTCACCGTGGCGGGAACGCCGGTCACGACCCGCCTCAAGGTGCTGCGCGAGGTCGACGTGGAGAACCGCCCTCAGGGCACCATCGGCCTGTTCACGGTGGCGTTCCCGCTCGGCGGTCCCGCGCCGCCGGCCCAGGAGCCGATCCGGGCGCGGTACTGACGCGCGGCCGCCCGGCCGGGTGCGGGCCTGGAGCATCGGACGTGACCCAGAGGGCCGCGTCAGCGAAAAGTGGAACCACTTTTGGGATTCATCCGAGGATCCCTCTCTTGACCGGCGCACCGTTCGGGCCCCTGTCTTGATCGCCCGACCGATCCACCACCCCGTCATCACCGGGTTCGTCCCGGTGATCCCGATTGTCCGATGCTTCACTCTCGGCTGGCGCACCGCTCGACGCGAAAAACCGGGTCCCCTTATATGGGCCGATACGTCAGTCAAGTGTTTGTTGCGCGATAATCAGGCATGCAAGCGATGATTGCAGAGGAGGTCGCGGCCGAAATCTGCGTCAAGCCCGGTAGCCGCCGAAGGCGGTGGCCGAAGGTCAGGCTTTACGCGGGTTTTGGCCGCGAGCATTCTCGATGAGCGCTGCACGCCACCGTAGCAAACAGTTCGATGTGCCTGGCACGTCCGATTGTGGCAACGCATGGGGTTTTGATTGTCGCGCAACAAGTCGCAGGTGTTGCCGTGACATCCGAGGTCGAGCCCGAAGACGCTCATGCGAACCGTTCGTCCGCATCACCTTATATCCGGTTGGGCCCAAGCCCTGACCATAATCCCGCATGCGACGGGAACGGGCTCCGAGGTGAGCGCGACCATTCTTTTTCGCGGCATTCTTCCAGCCAGGGGGACAACGCGGTCGCACTCCCCTCAGATATCACGCGC
>NZ_JAMXFI010000126.1:0-23684 GCF_025460875.1 Microvirga yunnanensis | reverse complement strand
GGTGATCGTGGGCTTGATGCACAAGAGCGTCGGCCATCTCGGCATCTTCGTCTCAGGTGCGGTCGCCAAGCGCGAGCACAGCCAGATCGTCGACCTGATCGAATACATCGAACACCTGCCACCTGGCCTCTATGGTATGCAGGTCGAGGAGCAGAAGGCGAACGGCAGTGTGCGCTACGACGTGATGCTGACCGAGCGCCGGGTCGAGGATCTTCGCGTCCTGCAGAAGTATGGCCGCAAGGATGAGGCGCCGTTCAAGGCCGTCGAGACCGTCTCCGAGGCACTTGTCTCCGGCTACGAAACGTTCGTTCATCCTGCCGTATCGGCCGTGGTGACCCCCACCGGGGCGGCCATGAGGCGGGCGATGCACCCGCAACGGGCGCAGCGCTGGGCAGTGTCTGACCTCAACCCGTTCCTGTGGCCGCTCAAGGGCATGGCCGATATGGCCAGGGCGAACCGGGCACCCCGCGACAATGACGGCCCGATGGCCATGATGGAGCGCTGGACGGCCGCCATGACGTCCGCTTCGTTGGATCTCTATCGCGACCTGCGCGACGCGGCGGTTGAGAACACCTTCTTCCGCACCTATGGCCCGGCCGGCATCGGCATGGCCGTCGAGGAGCGGGCAGCCGTCCCGGAGGAACCCATCGACGTCCGGGATACCCCTCTCGTGAAGGAGGCGCTGTCCCGTATCGAGGAGGGAACCCGGACCGCGGCTATCGTCCGTGCGGCGCTCCTGCTGATGAAGGCCGGCACCGGCCGGCGCCGGCTCTCGGCCATGAAGCGGGCGCGGGACCTCGTCGGCAAGGATATCGGCCTCCTCGACATGCCGGCGGAGGAAGCCCGCGAGATCATCCGGGAGCAGTCCTACATCGTCGACTACGAACCGGTGAAGGCGCTCCTGGCGCTGCCGAAGCTTCTGCGCACGTCCGCGGACCGGCGCCGGCTGCTCGATCTGCTTGACCGCCTGGAGGGCCGGATCGAGGCCAACGACAAGCAGACCACTTTGCTGGCGGAGATCAGGCGCCTCCTCTCCGAAGACGATGCTGACCACAAAGCGAAAGGCGAGCCGATCACGGTGACGCTGGTGGAAGAACCGGCGAAGGGCCATCCGGAAGCGGTCGCGAGGCCGGGCACCGCTCATCGGGCCCGCGACGCCCGACGCACGAGGGCAAGACCATGAACGACCAACCAACCAACCTGACCAAAGCTGCCATCCAGTCGAAGATCCTGCACGGCAAGCGGGCGCTCGTCATTGGCATCGCCAACGAGCACTCCATCGCCTATGGCTGTGCCCGGGTCTTCCGCCAACTCGGGGCCGACCTCGCGGTCACCTACCTCAACGAGAAGGCCCGACCGTATGTCGAGCCCCTTGCCAAGGAGCTCGGGGCCTCGGTCTTTGCACCCTGTGACGTGGCTCAGGACGGCCAGCTTGAGGCTGTCTTCGAACAGATCCGCGGGACCTGGGGCAGCCTCGACATCGCGCTCCATTCCATCGCGTTCGCCCCGAAGGAGGACCTGCAGGGTCGGCTCGTCGACAGCTCCGCCGAAGGGTTCAAGGTGGCGATGGACATCTCCTGCCACTCCTTCATCCGCATGGCGCGGCTGGCCGAGCCCCTGATGCCTGAGGGCGGCACGCTTCTGGCAATGAGCTATCACGGCGCCAACAAGGTGGTGCCGAACTACAACCTTATGGGCCCCGTGAAGGCGGCGCTGGAGAGCGCCGTCCGCTATCTCGCCTACGAGCTGGGCGACAAGCACATCCGGGTGCATGCTGTCTCACCCGGGCCCCTGAAGACCCGGGCGGCCTCCGGCCTGAAGGACTTCGACGTCCTGCTCACCGAGGCTATCGAGCGGGCGCCCATCGGCGAGCTGGTCGACATCGACGACGTGGGCCTGACGGCGGCCTACCTGACCACGCCGTTCGCCCGGCGGCTGACCGGAACGACGACCTACGTCGATGGTGGGCTCAGTATCATGGCGTGAGGTTAGCCCCACGCATGAGCAGATAAACCAAGGGAGGTCACAATGACTTCCAGTCTCTTGCCGCTGCAAAAGCACATCGGCGGCGTGACGCTTGCCCTTCTTCTGGCAGGCGCCGCATGGGCCCAGGCGCCGGATCAGCAGCCCGCGTCCCCTGACCGGCCGATGCTCCGGCAGCCGACGCCTTCGTCCGTTCAGCAGCAGGAAGACGGGCAGGGCGCCGCGGAGAAGCGCGAGGCGGAGGCCGACGAAAAGCTGCGCGAGATGGATCGTCGGCTGGACCGCACCCTGCGCAGTGTCTGCAGCGGATGTGATCGGTAACCTCACAGGAGGGAGCCCATGGACGTTTCCGCATCAACAAAGCCCACCCAGCCGTTCGCGTCCGGGATGCTCAAGGGCCGGGCGGCCGTCGTGACCGGCTCGACCAGCGGCATCGGCCTCGGAATCGCCGGAGCCCTCGCGGCACAAGGCGCCGACGTGCTGTTGAACGGGTTCGGCGACCCGGCAGAGATCGACCGGGTCCGCTCATCCCTCGCCGACGCGCATGGCGTGTTGGTGTCCTACAGCGCCGCCGACATGGCGAGGCCGGAAGAGATCAATGGGATGATCGAGCAGGCGACGCGTGACCTCGGCGGGGTAGACATCCTCGTCAACAACGCGGGCATCCAGCACACGGCGCCAGTCCGCGAGTTCCCGATGGAGCGGTGGAACGCGATCCTCGCCATCAATCTCACGGCTGCCTTCTGCGCCACACAGGCGGTGCTCCCCCAGATGGAGAGCCGTGGCTGGGGGGATCATCAACATCGCCTCGGCGCACGGGCTCGTCGCGTCGACGCACAAGGCCGCCTACGTCGCGGCCAAGCACGGGGTGCTCGGGCTGACCAAGGTGGTCGCGCTCGAAACGGCGACCACCGGCGTGACCTGCAACGCCATCTGCCCGGGCTGGGTGCTGACGCCCCTGGTGCAGAAGCAGATCGATGACATTGCCGCTGCGGAAAGAGTCAGCGGAAATGACGCACGGGCACGGCTGCTCGGCGAGAAGCAGCCCTCGCTCGAATTCGCCACCCCGGAGCAAATCGGGGCACTGGCCGCGTTCCTCTGCATCGACGCGGCGGCACAGATCCGCGGCGCCGCCCTGCCGGTCGATGGTGGCTGGACCGCACAGTGAGGAGATCGATGATGAAGACCATTAGCCTTCAAGACGCTATCGCGATGATCCCCGCAGGCGCCACCCTGATGATCGGCGGCTTCATGGGTGTCGGCACGCCGGAGCCGATGGTGGACGAGCTGGTGCGGCAGCAGAAAGGTGATCTGACCGTCATCGCCAACGACACGGCGGCACCAGGCGTCGGCATCGGCAAGCTGATCACGGGGAAACTGCTGCGACGGGTGATCGTGAGCCATATCGGCCTCAATCCCGAGACGCAGCAGCAGATGCTCGCGGGAGAACTGCAGGTGGACCTCGTCCCGCAGGGCACGCTCGCCGAGCGCATCCGTGCCGGCGGCTTTGGGCTCGGTGGCATCCTGACCCCGACAGGTGTCGGCACCCTCGTCGAGGAGGGCAAGCAAAAGATCGCAGTCAATGGCCGCGACTACCTGCTCGAGCCCGCCCTGCGGGCTGACTTCGCCCTCGTGCATGCCTTCATCGCCGATTATCTCGGCAATCTCGGGTATGTCCTCACCGCCCGCAACTTCAACCCGCTGATGGCCATGGCCGCAGAGACCGTCGTGGTCCAAGCGGAAAACATCGTCCCGGTCGGTGTCGTCTCACCGGACCATGTCATGACGCCTGCCCCGGTGGTCGACTACCTGGTCGCGAAAGGCTGAACCATGGACGCGCAATCCCTCATCGCCAAACGCATCGCGCAGGAGCTGCGGGATGGAATGCTGGTCAATCTCGGCATCGGCATTCCAACCCTCGTGGCCAACTTCGTCCCCAAGGGCATCCATGTCTATTTCCAGTCCGAGAACGGCCTCATCGGCACCGGGCCGGTACCCGAACCCGGCATGGCGCTGCCGTGGCTGACGGACGCGGGCGGAAAACCTGTGACGGCTCTGCCTGGCGCGTCCACGTTCGACAGCGCGTTGTCCTTCGGACTGATCCGTGGCGGGCATCTCGAGCTCACGGTGCTGGGCGGCCTGCAGGTCGATCAGCATGGACGCCTTGCGAACTGGATGGTGCCGGGCAAGATGGTGCCCGGCATGGGCGGCGCCATGGATCTGGTGACCGGAGCCAAACGCGTCATCGTCGCCATGCAGCACACCGCCAAGGGCCGCCCGAAGATCGTGCGAGAGTGCTCGTTGCCGCTCACGTCGGACCGGCCGGTCGACCTTGTAGTCACCGAACTCGCGGTGATCGGCTTCCGGGACGGCTGCGCCACTCTCCTGGAGACGGCGGACGGCGTCATGGTCGAGGAGGTCATCGCCGCGACCGAGGCCGAGCTCGCGATTTCCCCTGAACTGTCCGAGACGAGAACGTCAAAGGCCAGACCCGACCATGTCGCCATGCCGTCCATGGGAGAGGCCATATGACCGCCTCGCTTGACCAAGCTCCACCCCACCACCTGCCGGCGCTGATGCGTGGCGGGCTCGTCGAGACCATAGGCGGCAGGGTCTCGGTTCTGACCGAGCCAGTCCCGCTGCCGGAGGAGCACACGCGCAAGCGCCTCGACGAGGAGATCGTGTGCCTGCAGCAGGTGAAGACAACCCTTTCATCCTGAAAGAAGTCCATCCAAGGAGGACGAACCATGACCACCACGCCGAAGCCGTCAGGAATGTCAGAGACGCTGCGTAGCGGCATCGGTATCGCTTTGCCCGATGATAGTGGCCGGGCGCTGGCGAACGCCTCGGAAGCTTGGTTTTCCGCAGCAACCGAATGCCAGCGCGAGATGATCGGTTTCGTCTCGATACGGCTTGAGAAGGACGCCGAGACCACCCGGGAAATGATGGGCTGCAAGAACCTCACGGACGTGGCGGCAATCCAGTCCCGCTGGATCCAGGAAACCCTGCGCGACTACAACTCTGAGATCAGTAAGCTGATGACGATCTGCACCAAATCTGCAAATGGCGGTCTCGGCTCAAGGGAGTAAGGCCTCCGACGAAGGGCGAGGCGTCTGCGAGCGCACGAGCCATTGTCAATCACGACCTTGTGGGTCGAGACATACGATGCGGCTCAAGCATCAAACCCACCGTCCGGTGATGCCACCTCGACCTTTTCGTGAGAGCAGCGAGATAAATTCGTCATGACACTTGCGCCTACAGCCCAGGATACGCTTCAGCAGGGCCGGTGGTGGCACGACAGGCACCGTCAGTTCCTAGCGCTCGCCCGGTCGGTTCAAAATTGAAGGTTGCCGGAGTGCATCCTGCATCCTTGCGAGCGGCCGCGGGCTTCATGCTACTGTGCCCAAAGCTCCCCACAATCCACCCATAGACCTCTCAACGCCGGTTGATGCGGTTCACGGAATGCCAGGGCGATACCCGACGCCTGGGCCCATGCTTTCCATGGCGTGTTCTCGTCCACGAGGCGGCCTCAATCCTCACGTCAAACATGCACCTGCGGATTCCGACATGGAGCCACAGCAACAGGCCGGTTCGGCTTCACGAGAGTTGAAGCACAACATGGATGGCATCCGACTCCCGCCGGGTCCTGATCCCGAGCCCACTCGTCTCGAACACCCTCAGCATGACGGCATTCTCCGGCAGAACGTCAGCAATGAATTCCTTGAGCCCAGCCTGACGCGCCAGGGCTACGAGATGGCGGAGCAGAGCCGTGCCAATTCCATGCCCCTGGTGCGGGTCGTCCACCGCGAAGGCCACCTCGGCTTGGCCCGGCCGCACGACGACATAGCGGGCTTCGCCAACGATCTTCGGTTGCCCGTGCTCCTTCAGCACGGCGACCAGGGCGACATGGCTCACGAAGTCGACATCAAGGTAGAGGTTGACCTCCTGTTCCGTGAATCCGCTCCTGAAGCTGAAGAAGCGCCGGTAAAGGGATTGCTTGCTTGTGCGCCCGACGGAGGCGAGCAGGCTCGCCCGGTCCTCGGGCCTGAGGGTACGGATTTCGACGCTGCGCCCATCGCGCAAGGTCTCAGTGGCGGAGTAGTCGCGTGCCTCCACGATCGTTTCCAGTCCATCAAGCCGGGGTTCGAGCCGGCGCGGTACGTCATGGTCCGACTATTTTCGATTCAAGCGTGATCAAGATCGGCAGGTCCAAGTGGTGGACTAAAACGAAGACACCCTTTGATCTGCTACTATGGGCGTCCTTTCGTCCAGGTCGCCTGCATGTTGTAGAGAGGCACGGTCGAGATCGACATCTTTGCACTGCCTTGTTGCACCTGCCGGGTATGAGCGAGGTAAATCAGCGCGTTGTTCTGCCGGTCATAGATGCGGTTCACCACCAGCTTCTTGAAGATCAGGCTTCGGCTCTCGGTAAAGACCTCCTCGCCGGCACGATCGAGGTCGATGTTGCCGATGGCCACTGGTCCGGTCGTTTGACAGGCGATGGCCGAGTTGGACGGATCTTCGAACCAGTTCCCCTGCTGCAGCCGGTCAATCAGGCTGCGCTCGAAATAGGTCAGGTGACAGGTCACGCCCTGGACCTTGGGGTCCTGAATGGCCTCGATCACGATGTCGTTGCCGACCCAATCGGTCCGAACCTTCCCGACGACTTCAGCCTGGGCCGGGATCCCGACAAGGTATGCCGCTGCTAAAGCTGTTGTAGAGAGTATTTTCGTCATTATCTTGCACCTCATTGTCAAGGCAGGCGGGGACCGTCGTCCACGAGACGAGCCTCAATAGTGCAGAGGAGCGAAATCCCTCCCTTCAGGTTTTGTGGCATCGTCAATTCAAGCATGTAAGAACTCTCCTCAGGGCACCCCACACGATCCTAAGCCATCGAAAATCTGTTAGATCCCTCGCATTCAAAGTTCTCATAAGGCAAACAGAACCGTTAAGTTACCAATGCTGAAACTACTTGGCTCTCCGGGCCGGCGCCGAAATCATCCACTCCCACGAAAGCGGAATTGGGCAGAGCAGGGGAGGGCGAGGCTCCAGGGAGCGGTACTCGCGATGGCGCCGGCAAACCCATCTCCCGCTTCCAAGCTCATGAGCCATGTATCCTCTGCAAGGCTACAGCATCGTGCGTCAAAACATAATCAAACTGTGGCTCCACATCCGCGTTCTCGCACGTTGCTCTAGCGTCCAAAGGAGCTCCCTCGCCGGCAGGATCGGGAGGGAGCAGGTCCAGAGGGAGAAACGGGTCATTGAGACCTGATGCAATCCTACAGACCCTGCGATCCCCCTCCTTGAGAAAAATCAAAATTCCGGCAGGAATTCGCAATGTTCCCGGCCCCACCGGCGCGCACGAGGATCAACGCGACGCGTGGTTCTGACGAAGTCAGCTCCTAAACTGTGGCGGCTGATCCTAAATCTGCAGTATCGACGCACGCACAGCAGGATGATCTCCATCGGAAAGCGGCAGCGCCTGAGCAAAGACAACAAGGCAGCTCCTTGGCTAGCCCCCTCCCAAGCTGTCAAGATCAATGCAACAGTCCGCTCTCACCGTGAAGCAAGGTCAGGTGTGGTCGGTTTTGACAGGACCGTTCAGCGCGAAACGATCTATAACCACAATGCAAATGCGGCCGGGGTCGAGGCTTGCAGCTCTTATTTGGGCCGTTCGGCCACTCGATCGTCAGAACTGAGTCCGCCCCCGGTTTTCGGCGTTGACGCGTGCCGTCCTGACCCGTGAACCCGTATAAGTGCCGGTGACCTGTCCGGGCCAGGATCCCAGGCGAGATTGGCGCTGATCGGCCTCGAGATGGTTAGATAAGCCCGGCATGTGCCTTGGAGCGACAAGGCCGCTGCCCCTTTCTGCACGGTAGTAAAGCGGCAGCGGACTTGATGTTATGAGGCCGGCCGGGCCCTCCAAGACGGCGCCCAGCGCTGAGAAGGAGCCGGCCTATCGATCCATGGCAGCCGGCGCAGCACCTACCCTTCGGCGACAAGGCGGAGGAGCGGGACGACCCCACACAGCAACCAGTACGGCAGGCAACTCAGTGATGTCTCTATCCGGCTCTAACAGCCAGCTGCGTTTTACGTCGCCGCATCGTCACCGGAGGCGATCAGTACTGCCAAACCGCCATGGTATCCCGGAGTGCATTCTGCGCTCGGCATGGCATGAGAGCTCATGGACTGGTTGCCAACGAATGTGAAGATGCATCGGGCCGGAGGCAGGACCATCATCAGTCATGTGGGAAAGTCCGGCAATGCGACGGTCCGGCCGTGCTCCTGCCTGGCGGATGAGCGTAAACGATCCCTCAACACTTTTCGGAAAAGCTGAATAACCGGCCAGCCCTGAGGGACTTTGGCAATGTTCAGTTTGCGTCACCTTGCGTATGCGACTGTCTTCCTAATGTTGTTCGCTAAATCAGGCTTCGCTCAGCCCGACTTCAACGCAGCCGAGATTGACATTGACCTGCAGCTTGCATCGCTTCCACTTCCACCGGACATCGGGCCGATCAAAACATCTGATTTTCTGGAAGTTGAGCTTTCCTCCGGCGCTCTAAGGGATCGGCCGGCGTATCTTCCGGTCATTGTTGAGGAAGCTGCAGCCCACGGTGTGCCACCAGCTCTCGTTGATGCTGTGGTGCGGATCGAGAGCCGGTACGATCCGACTGTCGTCGGAAGCGTCGGCGAGGTGGGGCTCATGCAGGTGAGACCCAAGACAGCCGCGCTGCTCGGGTTTCAAGGAACCTCCGCTGAATTGGCCGAACCGAAAACCAATCTCCGATACGGCGTGGGGTACCTGGCTAAAGCCTGGCGACTGGCCGGCGGTGACCTGTGTCGCGCGTTGATGAAGTACCGCGCCGGGCACGGCTCCGACAGGATGAGCGCCCTGAGCGTTGAGTACTGCCGAAGGGCTCGCCAGCATCTCGCCGTCGTCGGGGCTGGGTTTGCGTTCCTGGATGAAATAGCCGACCGCGCGTCCATTCAGGGACAAAAGGACGTTCTTCAGCGCAAGCATACACGGCGCGCGGCCACGGCAGCCAATCGACGGAGCAATCACGTCAGCCTCAGCAAGCGGAAGCACGCTTTTGCGATGGCAAACAAAGCCCGGGTCACCGCAGCTTGGGCCAAAAGGTCAATTTACCACAAACGTCGCCTGGTCCAGCTCGGGCGCCAAGTGCCCGCCCGGACAATCCACCTCACGGTGGGAGCACCGGGGAACTGGATCGCTTACTGGTAGCAGAGGCATACGAGATCACGGCCGCGATACCGGGGCTGGACGAGAACTCTGTCACATGTTCGTCGATCGTATGGTCCGTTCCAGCACTCCTTCCGCCTGCCTGAGGGCATATGCGACACGATTGAGGCGAGCTTCAAAAGTGGTTCCCTGACTGGTGTCCTGCCAAAGGGTGGGGAGGCCACGGAGGAAATCCGGATCGACGTTAAGGCGCGATGAGGAGCCGACCGGGACGCTTTCGCCCCTCAGCCTGCTCTACTGGATGCGGGCGGTGAAGACGTATCCTACACCCCGCACCGACTTGACGAGCGTGGGATGCTTAGGATCGGGCTCGATCTTGCGCCGCAAGCGTGCCACTTGGGCATCAACCGAGCGGTCGATGGCCTCCCAGTGACGGCCGCGCGTCAGGTCCATCAACTGGTCGCGGTTAAGCACCCGGCCCGGATGCGTCGCGAAGGTCGCCAGGAGGTCGAACTCGCCGGTGGTGAGCGCGATCTCGGAGCCGTCCGGCGCCTTCAGCTCCCGCCTCCCCAGGTCCAACCGCCAGCCATCAAATCGGATCACCTCGCCGGCACCCGATGCTGGATTCGGGCCTGGTTCTGTCGGCGCGGTGGGCTGGGTCCGGCGCAAGACGCTCCTGATCCGGGCAAGGACCTCCCGCAGGTGAAACGGCTTGGCGATATAATCGTCCGCGCCGACCTCGAGACCGACCACCATGTCGACCATGTCAGACCGACCGGTAAGCATGATGATCCCCGCTCTGGGATTGCTTGACTGCACCCGGATCTCCCGGGCCAGCTGGAGCCCGTCGTCGCCGGGCAAGACCAGATCCAGGAGCACCAAGTCAATCTTCGTGCAGGCCAGGCACTCCCGCATAGCCGCGCCGTTTGCGGCCGAGCTGACCTGAAAGCCCTCGTCGGTCAGATAGCGGGTGAGCATCTGGCAGATTTTGGCGTCGTCATCAACGATGAGAATATGCGGCGCGTCCGTTGTCACCGGCCAAGGTCCATGAGTTGCGTTGCTCTTGACGTTGGTACCGTTACGTTACCGGATGCCCCCGAAACCTGGAAACTCTCCCAAATTGCCACAGCCCAGCTGCTGAATGCCCGCTGAAGATTCACTCGGCCTTTGGTCAGCGAATATCCCTGATGGATGTTCGCTGGCTTTCTGGCTCCAAGTCTCTGTTACGATCCGTTACAACCGGGCACACAATTGCACAGATCCACGGCATGGGTGTGACAATCGCCTGCTTTAGTCTCGATAATTCGAAGCCGATGACTGGAGCTCAGCATGTACGTCTCTTACCCCGATTCCTCGGCTGGCCGTGTCGTTTCCAGGCCAATCGGTCTCCCGTCGGAGGCACTGACCTTGGAAAACCTTTTTGCCACCCAGCCGACGGATAAATTCGCCGCCGGGGAGGGGGTGTTCTGGGAGGGCGACGCGGCCTGCGACCTCTTCCAGATCACCGAGGGCTGCGTGCGCCTCTACCGTATCCTGCCCGATGGGCGGCGTGCCATCATGGGCTTCAGGTTCGCCGGCGAGATGCTCGGGTTCTCCTGCCAGACCAACTACCGTTACAGCGCCGAGGCCGTCACGCCCGTGCGGCTGCGCCGGCTCCGTCGCGCCCGCATTCAAGCCGCGGCAGGGGGAGCCGAGCACCTCCAGCCCCTCCTCCTGAGCAAGATCTTCGAGGAGATGGAAGCGGCCCAGCGGCACATCATCGTTCTGGGGCAGCTGGGAGCCGAGGAGCGGATGGCCCACTTCCTAGTCTCGGCGGTGCGCCGGACTGGGATGGACCAGAAGCGGCCGGTGGCCATCGACCTACCAATGACCCGTCAGGACATAGCTGATTATCTCGGCCTTACCATCGAGACCATCTGCCGGGTCATTTCGAAGTTCAAGCGGGATGGACTGATTGCGCTGGAGGGACGCCACAGGGTGGTTCTGCGGCGGATGGGCACCCTGCAGGAGCTTGCTGGTGAGTTGGAAGCACTCGGCGAGCCCTCGGAGGCGCAAGCCTGCCTCAAGCAGGTAATCGCGTGGTCCCACTGATGAGACATGACCGGCACCCTGGCGCGGCAGGCATTGCCGCTATCGCCATCATCGCGGCACTGGCGATCAGTTCGGCATCGTTGGCTCACCCGAACCCTGTGAATGCTGGAGATATCTCCGTCACGGCACGGTCATCTCCCGAAACCACGCCGGAATCCATCCCGAAAGAGGGTTTGACCTGTCCCTTGGTTCAGGTCACGCTCTGGAACGACCAAGACGGCTTGGTCATTCGGCGCGTCCCCTACTGCATTGAGGTCAAACACACGGCAACAATCAGAGAAGGGGACCAGCCATGAACTGCCAGACGAGCAGCGGAACGGGTCGAATCAGACTTTGAGACCATCTCCAACCTGTTCCGGCGCAAGCTGGTGCCAGATCCGTGTTGCGTCACGCCGACGGGTCGCCCGGTTCCCGCATCGCTGGAGCGACTTGCGTGGGAATACGTCGGCACCTTGCATCAGAGTGACATGCCTCTGCCCACCCTCGACTTGACGGCCGCCAAGCGCAGTGTCCGGTTGGGTGGCGTTCGCCTGCTCCAGATCACCAAGCGCTTTGTCGGCAGGGCTCCCATTGAGTTTAGGCACCCAATGCCTTGTCTCGGTTTCGACGCGTTGGGTCTCAGGGAATTGATAAAAGTCATCGACGGTTTGGCCTTTGTGGCTCATTCTTCCGGTTGAAGGCCGGAAGGCTGACTAACCAGCGGCGTTCTGGCGGGGTGAGCCACGGCCGTATCCCAACAGTCTATCCGGTCTCGAGGCCCGCTTGGCCTCCGGTGGTCCACTCGGGAGACGAAGGTTGGTTTTCGCCCCCGGACAGCTCGGAGAGGTGTCAAGGATCAGGTCTATGCCCCAGAGTGGCAGAGGACAACCGTCATTATCCTCAGCTGGAAGGCTGAACGATCCGGCTGATGGCTCTCGCCATGGGCAGCCCCATCCGGAGCGTCTCCAGCTGGTGTTCGACCAGGCGGCTGTGGGCATCGAACTGGTGGACGCGAACGGCGTGCTGCTCGATGTGAACGCCGCCGTGTGCGCCATGCTCGGCTACACCCAGGATGAGCTGACTGGGCGCAGCTTTGAGGAGGTCATTCATCCCGAGGACCTGCCGCGGGTGCGGGCGCTTGCCGCGCAACTCTTGGCCGGCGAGATCCCCAGCTACCGGATCGAAAAGCGCTACCTGCGCAAGGATGGCACATCCCTCTGGGTCCGCGTGACCTCCTCCCTGGCCTCCTCCAACCCTGAGCACACCTATCGCCTGTCGATTGTCGAGGATATCAGCGAGCGCAAGCAGGCCGAGGAGGTGCGACGGACAAGCGAGGCCCGGCTGCATACCGTGCTGGAGGCCATTCCCATCGGGGCCATCCTGGCGGATGCCGACGGCCGGGTGATCGAGGCCAACAAAGCCTATCTCGACCTGATCGGGCGCACCCAGGAGGATCTCCTATCCGGCCGCGTGCGCTGGGACGAAATCACGCCGCCCGAGTGGCTCGCTGCCGACGAGCGGGCGATCGCCGAGGCGCGCGCTTATGGCATCTCGTCCATGTACGAGAAGGAGTATCTCCGAAACGGCGAGCGCGTCCCAGTGCTCCTGAGGCTGGCTTCGGTCAATGGCGGCCGCTCCTTCGCGGTGTTTGCACTCAACCTGTCGGAGCGCAAGGCCGCCGAGGCGGCCTTGCAAGCTCGGACGACGGAGTGGGAGGCTCTCGTCGAGACCGCGCCGGTGGCGGTCTGGTTCACCTATGACTCCGACTTGTGCGACGTGAGAGCTAATCGGCTCGCCTCCGAGCTCCTCGACGTCCCCCTCGTCTTCAGCGTGTCAGACTCGCATTCCCGGGAGCTGCCACACCCCTGCATCTTCCGAGATGGCGTCGAGGTCCCGCCGGATCAGGTGCCGCTCCGGCGTGCGATCCAAGGCGTGGAGGTGCGCAACGAGGAGTGGGAGGTCCGCTTCGAGGACGGCCGGCGGATACACCTGCTGTACAATGCCGCGCCGCTGCGGAATCGGAGCGGCGCCGTGGTCGGAGCCATCGCGGCTGCGGTCGACATCACCACACGCAAGCGCTCGGAAGCGGCTCTCCAAGAGCGTGAGGCGCGGCTCCATTCCATTCTGGACACAGTGCCGGAGGCGCTGATCACTATTACCGAGGTGGGCGTCGTTGAGTCCTTCAGCCGCTCGGCTGCG
Organism: Microvirga yunnanensis; assembly: GCF_025460875.1. Taxonomy (NCBI): domain Bacteria; kingdom Pseudomonadati; phylum Pseudomonadota; class Alphaproteobacteria; order Hyphomicrobiales; family Methylobacteriaceae; genus Microvirga; species Microvirga yunnanensis. The sequence goes on along the minus strand of NZ_JAMXFI010000126.1, from coordinate 10,231 downwards.
GCGCTGTTCGGCTACGCGGCCGACGCGGTGATCGGGCAAAACATCAGCATGTTGATGCCCTCGCCCTACCAGGAAGAGCACGACCGTTATCTGGAACGCTACCTGCGCACGGGCGAGAAACGGATTATCGGCATTGGGCGAGTGGTCAGCGGCCAGCGCAAGGACGGCAGCGTCTTCCCGATGGAGCTCGCCGTGGGCGAGGTAAAGGTAGGCGGGCAGCATCTGTTTACGGGCTTCATCCGTGATCTCACCGCCACTCAGAAGATCGAACAGGAACTGCGGCAGGCGCAGAAAATGGAGGCGGTGGGACAGTTGACCGGCGGGATCGCGCACGACTTCAACAACCTGCTCACCGTCATCCTCGGCAATCTGGAGATGCTGGAGATGCAGCTGACCGATGAGCGTCAGCTGGAGCTGGTACGAGAGGCCTGCGCGACGGCAACGCATGGTGCCGAGCTCACCGAGCGCCTGCTTGCCTTCGGGCGGAGGCAGCCGCTGCAGCCCAAGCTCACCGACGTTGGTGACCTGCTGGGGGACATGACCCCGCTGCTGCGGCGTACCCTGGGCGAGACGGTCGGGGTGCGGAGCCGGTCGGACAATGATCTATGGCCGGTTCTGGTTGATCCGAGCCAGTTGCAGAGCGCCATCCTGAACCTGGCGATCAATGCCCGCGATGCCATGCCTGACGGCGGTCGGCTAGCGATCACCGCCGAGAACACGGAGCTCGAGGTGGACTACGCCCGGCTGCATCCGGAGGTCCGGGCCGGCCGCTACGTGCTGATCGCCGTCACAGATACAGGGAGGGGCATGTCCAAGGAGGTGCAGGAGCGGGCCTTCGAGCCATTCTTCACCACCAAGGAGGTGGGCGCCGGCAGCGGACTGGGCCTGTCGATGGTTTACGGCTTCGTCAAGCAGTCCGGCGGGCATGTGACGATTTACAGCGAGCCCGGCCATGGCACCACCATTCGCATGTACCTGCCGCGCGCCGCGGTTCCGGAGAAGTCTTCGGAGGCGTGCGAGACCGAGACGCCAATGGAAACCTTCCGCGGGCAGGGCGAAACCGTGCTGCTGGTGGAGGACGAACCGCGGGTGCGCCGGATGACCATCACCCGGCTGCAGAACCTCGGGTACCGCGTGCTGGATGCGGCCAATGGCACGGCGGCGTTGGGGCTGCTCGATCAGCATCCTGAGGTCGATCTGCTGTTCACCGACATGGTGATGCCCGGTGGCATGACCGGCAGCGACCTGGCCGAGGCTGTGCAGGCCCGACGCCCCGGGATGAAGGTGCTGTTCACCTCCGGCTATGCCGAGCCGGACGTGGTGCGGCGCGGGCAGGCGACCGAGGCGGGCTGGCTGAGGAAGCCCTACAGCATGCTGGAGCTGGCGCGGAGCCTCCGGGACATTCTCTAGGCGCCGATGCCCTATACCGGGCGGGAAGACCGGTCCAGCCTACCGGGGCAGGAGCGTCGCCTTCGTCCCACTCGGAGCCTCCCCAGCGTGGTCTTGTGAAAAGCCCGATCGGGAACCGCTGCTCCCAACCTCAAACCTATGATCCGGTCTGCCGAAACGGCACCTTGAACGCCAGGCGGCCATCCAATCTACTCACGGCAATGAAACTGTTGACCGGGTCCTGACAGCGGTCCGCCAGCAGCATGGTGAGGTGGTGGGCATGTACGCGCGCGGCGCCGTCGTCCGGGAAATGCAGGCCTCTTCCATCGACCGTCGGCTGGCCGTTCAAAACGACATTGAAAAAGTACTTGGACATGGAACTCTTCCTACCAACCGTGTTCGCATTCGTTTACCCGGTTCGACGGGGCCGAACCTTGTCATTTGTCAACGACCTCGGCCCAACCACTGTACGCCGCTGAAGCAACGGATAGATCTCAGAGGTACAAGTCCACTTTTCCCGTCCGATGTTTTAGGACCGCTGGTCGGGAAAGAATCATAAGAGAAAAGCCCGGCCTGTTTTCAGACCGGGCCAAGACACCTTGAAAGGTGAAGTGGAGGAGCACGAAAGCACAAGGGGTGCGGGCTCAGGGCTCAATAGATCCACTCGGCCGTGACAGTACAGGACCGTCGCTAGCCAACCTTGCGAAATGTCAATTGACAAGACCTGATCGATTTTGCGCTCCCGTCGGCGGTGCATGCCGCCTTATCCCAAATTGACGATCCGACAGGCCCGTCCCGCAGGTCCGTGGAACAGGCGTGTCGGGCGCCGGATCAGAAACGCCTCCTGCACGCGATGGGACGGAAACTCGCCAATGTTCACCTGGGCTCGGCAGGCGGGCCGTGCCAATCCGCTCCTGTCTTGAGAGGCTGCCCGACGATTGGCTCCGGACCGCATCATATCTGGCCGCAAAGCGTGTCCAGGAGGGCTATGAGGCGTTCCTGCGTGGCTCGTAGCGGGCAGGGGAAAATTCATCGCTCCTGTACATGGCCATGGGGGGTCGCGCCGCAAGCCCACTGCAACCACGTTGGATCTCTCTCGCAGAGATCATTGCGTGCGGTCAGACGATCCTGGCTCCGACCGCCCGAGCACTGTGGATCAGGCTTTGTACGCGCCGGTGCCGTGCGGATTGCCAGAACGCTGCGGCCACGCACGGACATCCGTGGTCTTCCAGGAAGGACGCCAGGAGGGCGAGCTCCTCGGACAGGCAGGCCTCGTCCGAGGCCGCGTTGTCCAGAGCGGCAGCGTGTTTACGGGTGGTCGGGTGCGATCCGCATCCGTCGGGCATCGGCCGGCTCTGGTTGTGAGGGATGAATGGCACCCAGGTGGGAACCGCCCGAACCGATTACAACACGTCATTCACTATCCAATCTTGATCCGGCGTCGGCGACGGGCCGGTGTTGCTAATCGCTATCAGGTCTCGTTCTGGAGGGCTTGGCCTTCACGTCCAAGGTTTTTCGGGCTCTGGCAGGCTCTTCGGACCTGGTCAGTGAGGCTGGCAGGATCGCCTTGGCGGCATCGGTGATCACGCCGGCAGCCGCACTGGCGGCTTCCTGCACCAGGTCCCGTGCGGCCGAGCCCGCTTCCGCGCCAGCCCCGAGAGCAGCTTCGCCGGTCTCAGCGACCTGGCGCATGCTCGGGCGCTCCTTCACCAGGGCTGCGGCGAAAGCCCCGGCAGCGGCGAGGAGAACATCGGCCAGGATTTCACGCGTTGGCGGGTCCGCAAGAAGAGGGTCGAGCCAAGCTGACTTGCGCAGGGCCTTCGGCACCTTCACGCCGGCAATCGTCTTTGGGATCTTGGTTTTGCTTTTTGCCATAGGCACATCTTTCATCCGCCGCTCAACAGTGGGATTGGGCCCTGAAGGGCGAGCCTGCCAAAGTGGCTGCGTCCGACCCGAAGGCCGATCTGAGGGCGCGTCCTGTGGCTGGACGCTCTATGCGCCACCGATCTCCTCAATGACAACGCCTGTCCCACCACAGATCGGGCATTCCTTGTCGCCAAGCTTCCCAGTGCCCTGGCACTCGCGGCAGACGTTCTCGCCCGCCCCGGGCGTATCCAGATCGGCTTGGTCACCCGGGTTGAGCTTCGGTTTGTGGGAGTGATTGTCACCTGACTTCGGGTCAGACATGGCCTTGGCTCCTGCAAACGTCCATCAGAGCAACGCGGCGACGAAGCCAAGGTTGCCCTGCTAGCTTGCTGGGCCGTTCTACTCGGCCACCTCGACCTTGTGGCTCATGGCTTCTGCGGCGAGACGTTTGGCTTCCTTCTCGGCCGCCTCCTTGCGCCCACTGTAGCGACCGGTGAGATAGTCCAAGCGGTCCTAGGTCAACAGCGTGAATCTGACCAACTCCTCCATCACGTCCACGACCTGGTCGTAGTAGGGCGACGGCTTCATTCACCCGGCCTCATCGAGCTCCTGGAACACCTTGGCGACCGAGGATGTCATCGGGCGTTGAACTCAGACCGCATGATGTACTGAGCGTAAACCGCTGATTGGCTTGGAACCTTCTGCGGATCGAGAGGGTCACGACCGGCGCCGACTGTGACCCCTTTGTTAGGGCTATTTTATTTTGATCGTTCAGCCGGTTGCGCCTGTACGGACAGGGGCAACCGTTCTGAGCCGATTTATAATCAAGGGCGTCGAACCCAACTGATGGAGCCGAAGGCGGCCTTTGATCACGGCGTCTGGTCGATTGCTTGAGTGCAATCCAGACACGGCAACGCCACTCTTTCGTGCAAAATTCAGAGGTTTGTTGGGGAGACCTTGTTCGCTCCCCTCGGAAGGATTGACGCTTCCGGTTCGGTTGGGTGCACTGTGGCAAGTGAGGGTGTCTCGCAGCTTTATTTTGCCTGGCTGGCTGGAGATCTTATTCGGCTGAGGGTCTGGTCGGGAGCGTGGGCACACCTCTACAGGAACCGATCCAATCAGCGCGTTGATGGGGAGTATGGCAGCAGGCGTTGAAGAGTATCGCGAACCCTGCCCAAACTCACACCGAGAGGCCATACACGGGAGCAGTCTGGATGGTGTCGAGGCGGCAGATGCTCGCAATTTAGGGTGTCTATGTACCGATGAAGCGGCGCCAAACCCTTGATCCCCGGACGGTCGAGGCTTTGGCATAGAGCATGCTGGCGAATGGACAGGAGGCGCCCGTTCTCGTGCGGTCGGATGGCAACCGCTTTGTTCTCGCCGAAAGATTGCGTCGGTTGGAAGCGTGCAAGGCGCTCGGAAAGACCACTGTTCCTGCCTGTCTGGTGCAGGCTGGAACGCACTGATCCGTGCTTGGTGCGGGTGCCCCCGAAGAGATCAGGCACACCACTGGAGGGAAAGTTAAAGGTAAACTGACATCGGGCCTACGGGTCTCGCACCAATTCGGGCAGGGCCTGCACCAGGGCTCGCGGATCGAACGGCTTCTGCCAGCGTGGGATGTCCTGGTACCGAGCCGGCACAGCGGCTTGGTCATATCCGGTGGCGAATACGATCGGGATGCCCCGGAACGTGAGAGCCTCCAGGACCGGAAAGATCATTTCGCCGTTCAGGTTGATGTCGAGTATGGCGGCATCGAGGCGCTCGCCGGTGGCCAGGATCGTTTGCAGTTCATCCCGCGACGGCACCGGCCCGACGACCTCGGCGCCGAGCGCGTGCAGCGCGCGAGCGATGTCGCGGGCGATAAAGTACTCGTCCTCGGCAATCAGCACCCGGCGGTTCGCCAGGGTATCACGCGGTAGAGTGCTCATCCCTTTTCCCTTCTTGGTCTCCCGTCACGGAGCTTCGGGCAAGAATAAGCCAATGGCAGTCGCGCCAGTATAATCCAGGTTATACAGCTCCGGATCTCGATGCGCTAATGTTCACGGCACGTTCCGTGGGAGTGAGGCCATGGCCATTCCCCTGATCCGCAAGCGGGAGCAGTTCGCCCGCCTCTCGGCCGGCGACAAGAGCCTGCTGGAGCGGATCGCCGCTGAGCGGGCGCGGGGCGACTTTGCCGATGCGACTGGACACGTGAACCGGACACTCCAGGACCTGCGCGCCGCCGGTCTCATCGTGCTCAAGGGCGAGACCCTGACGATCCCGGATCTGAAGGGGCTAATGCGCGTGGCCCTGTTCAATCCAAACGACCTGCATCTTGACCGCGAGGGGCACCATCGCGATGCGAATGAGACTGAGGTGCGCCACCTGACAATGGTTCCGCTCAACGACCTGCGGCGGGAGGCTGAATGTGTCAGGTCCTGCGCGCACCATGAGTCCATCCCAGGAGGTTAGTATGACCACGGCTGAGGGCCGGAACAGTACACCGGCCGGACTTGACGATAATCTGATTACTGATGAGCTGGCCCGGCGCCCGTCCCAGGTCCCGGACTATGAGGCCGAGAACCGGGCCCTCGCCGCCCTGACCCAAGAGATGACTGCTGAGCCGTGTGGCGTGCTCCAGAAGTGCGCCGAGTTGGCCCTTGCGCTGTGCCATGCCGACTCCACTGGGATCAGCCTCCCCGAACCCGGGGAGGAAGGGGTCTTTCGCTGGTGCGCGGCCGGGGGCGGTCTGGCGGCCCAGGCCGGCCGGACCGTGCCACGGGAGGCCGGTCCGAGCGATGCCATGCTCGCCCGCGACAGCGTACTGCTGTTCCGCGAGGGCGAGCGGCTCTTTCCTGGCGTGCACGGCGTTGGCCCGCCTGTCTACGAGATCCTGCTGGCGCCCTGGCATGTGCACGGGAAGCCGGTCGGCGCGCTCTGGGCGATCAAGCATACCTCTGAGGAGCAGTTCAACGCCGAGGACGCTCGCCTGCTGCAAAGCCTCGCCCACTCCGCGGCGGCCGCCTACCAGACGACCGACGCCCTCGACCAGGCAGAAGCCGGCCGCACGGAACTGGAGCAGCAGGTGGCGGAGCGCACCCGCGCCCTCGCGGACGCCTATGCAAGCGTCCAGACAAGCGAGGCGCGCCTGCGGGCGGCGCTGGAGATCGAGACAGTCGGAGCGATCTATCTCGACCCGGACGGCCGGATCATCGAGGCTAACGAGGCCTTCCTGGCCATGGGCGGCTACAGCCGTGCGGATCTGGAGGCGGGCCGTCTCACCTGGCAGAGGCTGACCCCGCCGGAATGGGGGGAAGTCTCCGAGCACGCCTTCGCGGAACTGAAGGCGACCGGGCAGATTCCACCCTACGAGAAGGAGTACTTCCGCAAGGACGGCTCACGCTGGTGCGCGCTGTTCGCCGGCAAGCTCCTGCCCGATGGCATGATCTTCGAGTTCGTGCTCGACATCACGGCCCGCAAGCAGGCTGAGCAGGCGCTCGCGACCGAACTGAAGGCAATGACGCGGCTGCACGAGGTGAGCCGGCAGGTCGTCGACGGGGCCGGGCTCCCGGCGGTGCTCGACGCAATCCTGGATGCCACCATTGAGCTGCACGGCGCCGACTTCGGCTACATGCAGCTTTACGATGGAAAGACCGGGACGCTGCGTATCGCCGCCCAGCGTGGCTTCCAGCAGCCGTTCCTCGACCATTTTGCCAACGTCGATGCCACGGAGGCCTCGACCTGCGGCATGGCTCTGGCCCGCCGGGAGCGGGTCGTGATCGAGGACGTGGAGCAGGAGCCCGCCTATGCGCCGAGCCTGGAGATGGCCCGTGAGGCCGGCTACCGGGCGGTGCAGTCGACGCCGCTGGTCACACCCTCCGGCGAGATGCTCGGCATGCTCTCGACCTATTTCCACCAGCCCCACCGCCTGACTGATCTCGATACCAAGCTCACCGATGTCTATGCCCGTCTGGCGGCGGAGGCGATCGCTCGGGTGCAGGCCGAGGCGGCGTTGCGCGCGAGCGAGGCCCGGCTGGCGCATGAACTCAATGGTGCCCGGCAGCTCCAGCGGGTCAGCTCGGAGCTGCTCGTGGAACAGCACCCGCAAACCCTCTATGAGCAGGTTCTCGACGCGATGCGGGTGATCATGCGCTCACAGGGCGCAAGCATGCAGATCCTTGAGCCGGATACGGGAACCCTGAAGCTCCTGGCCTGGCGCGGCTTTCACCCGGATGCAGCGGCGTTCTGGGACCGTGTCGACGCCAACTCCGCGAGCACCTGCGGCGAGGCGCTGAGGACCGGGCGGCGCATCCTGGTCAGCGATGTCGAGACCTGCGCATTCATGGCCGGCACCGAGGACCTTGCGGCTTACCGCCTCTCCAACCTGCGGGCGGTCCAGTCAACACCGCTGCGGTCCCGCACCGGGCGCGCGCTCGGCATGGTGTCGACCCACTGGCGCGCGCCCCATGAACCGAGCGAAGACGACTTCAGCCACTTCGATGTGCTGACCCGGCAGGCCGCCGACCTGATCGAGCGGGCGCAAACGGAAGCGTCTTTGCGCGAGAGCGAGCGCCAGGCCCGGCTGCTGCTGGCCGAGTTGCAGCACCGGGTGAGGAACACCCTCGCGGTGATCCGCTCCATCGCGCACCAGACGGCGGAGACCAGCGAGACGGTGGAGGATTACGCCATGCACCTGGAGGGGCGCATCGATGCCTTTGCCCGGGTGCAGGCGGCGGTGACGCGCGACCCAAGCGCCGGGATCGATCTGGCGGCCCTGGTGGCCGAGGAGCTGCTCACCTGTGCCGCCCGGGAGGGCAAGCAGTTCAGCCTGACAGGCCCCAAGGTTCGCCTCCAGCCCAAGGCGGCCGAGACCGTGGGGCTGGCGATCCACGAGCTGGCAACCAACGCGGTCAAGTACGGGGCGCTGGCGAGCCCGAAGGGACACGTAATGGTGGCCTGGTGCCTGGAGGACCGGGAAGGCGACCAGCGCCTGAAGATCGAATGGACCGAGACGGGGGTGCCCATCGTCTCACTTGCACCCCGGCGCGGCGGCTTCGGGACGGAGTTGCTGACGCAGACCTTGCCCTACCAGCTCAGGGGAGCAGCGACGCTGACGTTCAAGCCCGGCGGGCTCGAATGCATCATGGAACTCCCAGCCAGGGGAGTCTTGCAGTAGCGGGAGACTGCGGATTGATGCGTGAGGCCGGTGGGAGAAAGAGTCCTCTTCCCCTCCTCGTCGGAAATACGCGAATCCAAAATCAGCCAGGGCCGATGGTGGAATGCAGGGTTTACGGCAGGGAGCCGGGCAGGGACTGCTAACCAGGGCTCTGATCACGAGGCCGGTCGATCCACTTCCTTGATCCGTTCCCTTCGTGCTCCAGGTGCAGGTAGCTCGGATTGAACAGCGACAGGCTTGCGAGGCGATCCAGGTCAAGGATGGTCAAGCGGTGTCCCTTCAGGGTGATCAGACCTTCGGCGCGAAGCGCCTGAAGCATGCGGTTGGTATGCACCGGCGTCAGCCCCGTGGTGTCTGCGACCTCGCCCTGGGTGACCGGGAAGTCGAAGCTCAGCCCCTCCGTCAGGCCCACGGCGCGAAGCCGCACGAACATCTCACAGACCAGGTGACCCACGCGCTCGAAGGCATCGCGTTGGCCCAGATTGACCGTCCACTCGCGGGTGATCGCCTCGTCCACGAGCGTGCTCCACCACAGCGCCCGCGCGATCTGCGGATAGCGGTCGGTGAGGTCGATCATGGTCTCCGCCGCGATGACCGCCACGGTGGCGGGCGTGATGGTGCCGATGCAATGGTCCATGCGCTTGAGGATGAAGATGCGCTGGTCGCACAGGTCGCCGGGAACGAAGTAGGCCATGATCTGCCGCTGCCCATCGGACAGGATCTTGTAGCGGCAGGCCCAGCCGGTCAGGATCAGGTAGACGCCATCCGTGGGATCGCCTTCGTGGACGAGATCGGTGTGGGCGGCAACGGCCTTGGGCTTCTGCACCAGGGCGTCCAGCGCCGTACGGTCGCCCTCCGGCAGATCGACATAGTTGCTCAGCTTGCGAACCAGCGGATTCATCGCGGTTGCTCCTGAGAGCTGGTCATGAGCGAGGATAGCCGAAATCCACGCCCATGGTGATGTTTTCGGCCTCCCGCTTGCCGATTCCCGCTGGTCCATGGATTGGGAACGGGCCGCCAGCCATCTGTCCGGTCGCGCATTGGGTCGGACCGAGAGGCGGAGGCCTACGGCGCTGCCCGCAGGAACGCGAGGTCGGCTTCCCGGTTCGGCCTGAAGGCTGCAGGCGAGGTGTTATGCAGCCCTAATCTCCATTCCGAAGCGGGCGATGGAGGATTATGATTTGTCCCGGATCGAGCGCTTCCGCTCTGGCCTCCCCATGGCGGAGATGCCGGATCCGACATCATCCAGTCGAATTGTGTTGCCCTTCCGGCGCGGGAGACCACCCGCAACGGAACTCAGGTTGATGAGGAGGAACGCACGATGGCCCGCAATCCCATGACCCCCTTCCGCCCCGGCACCGGCATGTTTCCCGGTGATCCCTTCCTGTCGCTGCACCGCGAGATGAACCGCCTCTTCGACGATGTCTTCCGCGGCGCCTCTCTGCCTGCGGCAGCCGGCAATCAGGGCCAGGGCGACGTCGGCACCTTCGTTCAGGCCAGCATGAATGTTTCGGAGACGGACAAGGAGATCCGCGTCACGGCGGAACTGCCCGGCGTCACCGAGCAGGACATCGACATCAGCCTCGATGACGACGTGCTCACCATCCGAGGTGAGAAGAAGTTCGAGCGCAAGGACGACAAGGAGAACTTCCACTTCGTCGAGCGCTCCTACGGCACCTTCCAGCGCTCGCTGCGGCTGCCCTACGCCGTCGATTCCGAGCAGATCCGAGCCAGCTTCGAGAACGGCGTTCTGACCGTGACCGTGCCGAAGACCGGGCGGCAGGAGCACTCCCGGCGCATCCAGGTCCAGGGACGAGGCAC
>NZ_JAMXFI010000125.1:22919-23998 GCF_025460875.1 Microvirga yunnanensis | reverse complement strand
CACATGATCGAGACGATCAACAAGATCGTGCGCACCTCGCGCCAGATGCTGCACGAGATCGGCCGCGAGCCGACCCCGGAGGAGCTGGCCGAGAAGCTCGCCATGCCGCTCGAGAAGGTGCGCAAGGTCCTCAAGATCGCCAAGGAGCCGATCTCCCTCGAGACGCCGATCGGCGAAGAGGATGACTCAAGTCTCGGCGATCTCATTGCAGATCAGGATGCAGTCTCTCCTGATGTGGCAGCGATCCAGTCGAACTTGCGCGAGACCACCACGCGGATGCTTGCCACGCTCACGCCCCGGGAGGAGCGCGTGCTGCGCATGCGCTTCGGCATTGGCCTCAATACGGACCACACTCTCGAAGAGGTCGGTCTGCAGTTTTCCGTGACCCGTGAGCGCATCCGCCAGATTGAAGCAAAGTCCCTGCGCAAGCTGAAGCATCCCTCGCGCAGCCGGATGCTGAGAAGCTTCCTCGATGTTTGACGGCTCGGTGGCGCGCCTGAAAAGTGGGCCCCGACCTATTGCCCGCTCGATAAGGCGGTGTATCTCGCCAAAGCAATTTCCAATGCACCGAACATCCCTGTCGACGAATTGCGATTTACGTTCGAGGAGATCGCACCCACACAGAGTCGGACCGACGAGGCCGTGAAGGGAATGGTCATCAAGTCAGCTCAAATGGGAGTCGAGCTGAAGTTCGGATTCTGGTTTCAGAACAACACGGCGATCGAAGGAGTTTCGGCCGAGCTCAAGCCGGAGGGCTTTCACCCCAGATGAAGAAATATTGGGAGGATCTCGGCACGGAAGTTCAGCCCTTTGAGGCGTCCTCGCCCATGTCTGTCATCGACGAGGATTTCTCCGCCTGGCACGTGCCGAATAAATCGGCCAAGACCCCGGTGTTGGTGTTGCTGCCAGATTTCAGGAGCTTTGCGCATTCGTCGAACAACGGCTTGGTGAGTGCCGGGCTTGCCTGGGAGATTTTTCGGTTCGCTCGTTGTGAGGGGTGAGACGCATCAATCCCACCTGCCGTGCGCAACAATGTTAGGGCGCGCGTTAAACCTACCGATCTTGCTCGGGATCTCGCT
>NZ_JAMXFI010000125.1:0-22909 GCF_025460875.1 Microvirga yunnanensis | reverse complement strand
GTCATCCGGGCTAAATTGCCCCAGTGCCTAGCTGCCGGAACATAAGAATTGATACATAGTACGGTGGGCTTAACGCGCTCCGTCGGTAGGTTTGGCGCGCGCCCCTCTCCCACCTCCGCCTCCTCCCCGATATCCACAGGCTCGCGCTTGAACCGCGCGTTGACTCCCAGCGTTGGTCTATGTTCCTGTTTTGTTCCATATTGTCGCAGGAGGGAGGTGAGCTTGACCCATGGTCACCCGGCGCGAAGTCATCGACGACTTACGGCGCCAGATCGAGAGGCTCGGCGGAGCTCATGGCGCACGCAAGTCCCTGCCCTTTGGCGTCCCTACGCTCGATCGGCATCTGCCCGGCAAGGGGCTTGCTCTCGGATCTCTGCACGAGGTGATCGAGGAAGGGCCCGCTTCGGAGTTTGCTGGAACCGCCACGTTCTTCGCAGCCGGGATTGCTGCTCGCCTCAAGGGGCCGGTGCTCTGGTGCCTGACCCGGCGCGATCTGTTCGCACCTGGCCTGATGAAGGTTGGACTTCATCCGGATCGTGTCATCTACGCCGAGACCAATCGTGATGCCGACGTTCTGCCTCTCATCGAAGAAGGCCTCCATCAGAAGGGCTTGGGCGCCGTCGTCGGTGAAGTCTCCCGGCTCGGCCTTACCGCCTCCCGTCGACTGCAAGTGGCCGCGGAGGCTTCAGGCGTTCCCGCCCTGGTCATCCGGCGTTGGTGGACGGTCGCCCAGAAGGACCTGACCAAGCTTCCCACCGCTGCCTCGACGCGATGGCGCGTGTCGCCGATCCCGTCAGAGGTTGTTCCTGCTGGCGGCCTCAAACGCGGCCGCTGGCAGGTCGAACTCGTGCGCTGTCGGGGTGCGGATCCCCGTTCCTGGATTCTGGAGGCCTGCGATGCGCAGGGTCGTCTCGCTCTTCCTGCCAACCTGGCCGACCGACAGGATCAGGCGCAAGTTCGGTAATCCCCCGCGCGAGAAGCCGCTTGTGACGGTGATCAAGCAGGGCTCGCGTCGGCTGATCGCCTCCGCGTGTCCCGCTGCCCAGAAGGTCGGGTTGATCGAGGGGATGGCCGTCGCCAAAGCCCAGGCTATGGTTCCCGATCTGCACATCATCGACGCCGATCCCGAGGGCGAGCACGCTTCGCTGCGTCAACTCGCCGAATGGGCCATCCGCTTTTCGCCCGTCGTCGCGCCCGATTTCCCGGATGGCCTCTGGATCGACATCGCGGGAGTGGAGCATCTCTTCGGTGGTGAAGAGGCGCTGCTCAAGAAGCTGATCGATCGTGTCGAGAACAATGGCATTCACGCCCAGGCTGCGATCGCCGATGTACCGGGGGCGGCATGGGCTGTTGCGCGGTTCGGCAAGGGCGGGATTATTCCGCCCGGCCGGGCTGTGGACGCGGTTTCCACCCTGCCCGTGCAGGCTCTCCGGCTCTCGCATGAGACCGTGAGCGCCATGCACCGCCTGGGTGTCGAGCGTGTTGGCCAGCTCGCTGCCTTGCCGAGAGCGCCAATGGTGCGCCGCTTCGGACGCGAGGCAAGCCTGCGCCTGGACCAGGCGCTAGGGCATGCCTTCGAGCCGATCACCCCAATTATCCCGGGCGAGGCAGTGATTGCATCCCGCGCCTTCGCAGAGCCGATCGGCCGGTTGGAAGACTTGCAGCTTGTGGTGCGACGGCTCTCGGAGGAGTTGTGCCAAGCGTTGGAGCAACGCGGCGAGGGTGTCCGGCGGCTAGACCTGATCTTCCGCCGGGTGGATCAGAAAGGCGCGTCACTTCGGGTCGGGACAGCCAAGGCCAGCCGGGACCACGTCCACTTGGCAAAGCTGTTCGACGAGAAGCTCGAGACGGTCGATCCGGGCTTTGGCATCGAGGAGATCGTCCTCATCGCCAATCGTACCGAGCCCCTCTTTGAAAAGCAGACGGTTGCAAGAGAGATCGAGGCTGAGGACGAGGCCGTCGATCTGAGCCAGCTCGTTGACCGGCTGACCGCCCGCATTGGGGAGGACCGCGTCTATCGGCTCGCTCCGGTCCAGTCACTTGTCCCCGAGCGCATGACAAGGAGGGTTTCCCCTCTTGCACCTCCGGCGGGATCCACCTGGCCGGAGAACCTGGAGCGCCCTACCCGCCTCCTCGATCCGCCGGAATCGATCATGACAACGGCCTTGCTGCCGGATCACCCGCCGGTGTCGTTCATCTGGCGCCGCGTTCGCTACAAGGTCGCGAAGGCTGACGGGCCGGAACGGATCACCTCCGAGTGGTGGCTCGGCGCTGAGCCGAAGAGGATCCGGGATTACTACCGGCTTGAGACGATCGAGGGCTCTCGCTTCTGGATCTTCCGCGATGCGCCGATGACTGAGGGCGGCCGCTGGTGGATGCATGGGTTCTTTGCATGACCGTCTATGCCGACCTGCAGGTCACAACCCATTTCTCGTTTCTGCGCGGCGCATCCAGTCCAACTGAGCTGTTCGAGCAGGCAAAGCTGCTCGGGATTTCGGCGCTCGGCATCACCGACCGGAATTCTCTCGCCGGCATCGTCCGGGCATACGAGGCTGCGAAGGAGACCGGCGTGCGCCTGGTGGTCGGATGCCGCCTGGATCTGACCGACGGCACGTCGCTCCTGGTCTACCCGATGGATCGCCCATCCTATTCCCGGTTGTGCCGGCTGCTCAGCATCGGGAAGAGCCGCGGCGGAAAGGGAAAATGCTTTCTGACATGGGAGGACGTGGTTGCCTGGAATGAGGGTCTCCTTGCGATCCTCCTCGGAGATGAGACCAACGGCACACTCAAAGCCAACCTGTCGCGCCTCAAATCCACCTTCGGCAATCGCGCCTATATGGCCCTGATTCGCCGGTTCGCTCAGAACGACCACCTGCGTCTCCATGAGGTCGAGGAAGCCGCTCGGATCGCCCGTGTCCCAACGGTTGCACTGGGTGACATCCTTTATCACCATCCGGATCGGCGCCGGCTGCAGGATGTGGTCACCTGCATCCGGGAGAGCTGCACGATCGACACTGCGGGCTACCGGCTGGAGCGCAATTCAGATCGGCATCTGAAGGATCCTGAGGAGATGCGGCGCCTGTTCGAGCGGCATCCTGGAGCCTTCCACCGGATCCAGGACATCCTCGATCGCTGCACATTCTCCCTCGATGAGTTGCGCTACCAGTACCCGACCGAGACCGATCCCGGTGAAACCGCTCAGGAGAAGCTAGAGCGCCTGACCTGGGAAGGAGCGAACCGGCGCTACCCGGAGGGTATCCCTGACACGGTAGCCGGAACAATTCGGCACGAGCTTCATCTGATCGAGAAGTTGGACTACGCGCCATACTTCCTGACGGTCAATATGATCGTCCAGTTTGCCCGGACGCGAGGCATTCTGTGTCAGGGACGCGGCTCGGCCGCCAACTCCGCCGTTTGCTACGTGTTGGGCATTACCTCGATCAACCCGATCGAGCATGATCTCCTGTTCGAACGCTTCGTGTCCGAGGAGCGGCGCGAGCCGCCGGACATCGACGTCGATTTCGAGCACGAGCGCCGGGAAGAGGTGATCCAGTGGATCTATGACACCTATGGCCGGCATCGCGCGGCTCTGACCGGCGTGGTGATTACCTATCGCGCCCGCGGCGCCGTGCGGGAAGTCGGCAAGATCATGGGCCTGCCGGAGGACGTGACCGCAGGGTTGTCCGGTCTCGTCTGGGGCTGGGGCAACGATGGCGTGACAGAAAAGGAAGCTCAGGAGCTCAACCTCAATCTCAAGGATCCGCGGCTGCGGATGACGCTCGAATTGGCCTCCGAGCTGATTGGAGCACCCAGGCATCTCTCCCAGCATCCGGGCGGCTTTGTGCTGACTCAGGATCATCTCGACGATCTGGTGCCGATCGAGCCGGCGGCGATGGAGAACCGGCAGGTGATCGAGTGGGATAAGAACGATATCGACTCCCTCAAATTCATGAAGATGGATGTGCTGGGCCTCGGCATGCTCGGCTGCATGCGCCGGGCCTTCGACCTTCTGCGGGAGCACAAGGGCGAGGAGCGGGAGATCGCCACGATCCCGATGGATGATGGCCCGACCTACCGCATGATCCAGAAGGCCGACACGGTCGGTGTTTTCCAGATCGAAAGCCGTGCCCAGATGGCGATGCTGCCGCGGATTAAGCCGGCTAAATTCTATGACATCGTGATCCAGGTGGCGATCGTCCGACCGGGGCCGATCCAGGGCGACATGGTGCACCCCTATCTCCGACGACGGGAAGGTCACGAGCAGCCGGACTATCCCCGACCCGAGCTCCGGAGGGTTCTGGAGAAGACACTCGGCGTGCCGCTGTTTCAGGAGCAGGCCATGCGGGTGGCGATCGAATGTGCGGGGTTCACGCCGTCCGAAGCGGACCAGCTCAGGCGGGCGATGGCAACGTTCAAGCTGACGGCGGGCGTCACAAAGTTCCGGGACAAGCTCGTGAACGGGATGACAGCCCGCGGCTACGACCCGAAGTTTGCCGAACGCACCTTCAAGCAGCTTGAGGGCTTCGGGTCGTATGGTTTTCCGGAGAGTCATGCGGCCTCATTCGCCAAGATCGCCTATGCCTCTTCCTGGATGAAATGCCACCATCCGGATGTGTTCTGCTGCGCCATCCTCAACGCCCAGCCGATGGGCTTTTATGCCCCTGCGCAGCTGGTTCGGGACGCCCGAAACCACGGTGTCGAAATCCGGCCGGTGGATATCAATCACTCCCGTTGGGACTCCACACTGGAGCCGACGCGGAACCCGAAGCGGTTCGCGGTTCGCCTCGGATTACGGCTGGTCGCGGGATTAAAGAACTCGGAGGCCGCCATGATCCCGTTGGTCCAGGCAGACCATCCTTTCACCTCCATTGAGGATCTCTGGCGTCGGGCTGGGATTTCTGTCGCGGCTCTCGAGCGATTGGCGGACGCGGATGCCTACGGATCGATCGGGGTCAGCCGACGCGATGCTCTCTGGACGATCAGAGGCCTTTCGGATGAACCCCTCCCCCTCTTTGCCGCAGCCGATGAGCGGGACAGCCAGATCCAGCCCGAAGGCCATGAACCCCATGTCGAGCTCACGCCCATGACCGAGGGCCGGGAGGTCGTGGAGGACTACCGATCGAAACCCGCTTTCCTTCCTCAGGGAGGAATTACGGCGCCAGCGCATTCATCGCTGCTCGGCAATCCGGATGATGCGGGATGGCCGCCGGCTGACAGTCGCCGGGATGGTTCTGGTGCGGCAGAAGCCGGGGTCCGCGAAGGGAGTGATGTTCATGACGATTGAGGATGAGACCGACGTGGCAAACCTCGTCATCTGGCCTTCGCTGTTCGAGAAACAGCGCCGGCTGATCCTGTCCTCAGGAATGATCGGGTGTCGTGGACGCCTCCAGAAGGAGGGCGAAGTGATCCATATTGTCGCCGAGCACATCGTCGATCTATCGCACCTGCTGCGTTCCGTCGGCGCCCGGGATGAACCTTTCCAGGCGGAGCACGGTCGAGGAGACGAAGCAAAGCTCGGAACCCGTGACACCCTCAGGCAGAGCGCGCGGGGCCGCAATGAGGAACTCCCGGCGGCGCAAACCAACCCGACATCAGCAGCCCAGATCAGATTTACCGCTCGGAATTTCCACTGAGAATCTGTTTCACGGCTCTCTTCCTTCGGGGTGTGAACGGTACGATCGCAGGCTTGGAGGATATTGCAACGAAGGCCTTCTACATGGAGCACGAGATGGGAGCAGGAACAAGTCGATCTACGTCCGACCTTGTCGGCGAAATCGAGAACCTGAAATCCAAGATTGAGACGATCCACGGTCGGATCTCGGACCATCAACGAGAGATGACGGCCTTGCAAGGTGAGGTCGCACAGATGGAGGCGACGCGTCGCTCCCTCCTCACTGAGGTCGAGCGACGGTCCCGTCCAACGGAGGACGTCCGTATCACCGACCATGCCTTGCTGCGATATGTCGAAAGGGTGTTCAAAATCGATGTCGATGCTGTGAGGCGGCAAATCCTGACCGATGGCGTCGCAAAGGGCATTGAGCACGGTGCGTCGACGATTACTGTCAACGGTATCCAGTTTCGCGTGAAGGATCGGAGCATCGTGACGGTGATCAGAAGCGATCAGAAAACCCATCGGAAGAAGTCAAAGGCACATCACCGCGGCCGACGTCCAGAACGGGATGACATCAACACACATCTTGCGGATTACTATAGCTCAGACGGGGGCAGTGACTAGGCGCTTTACTCCATAAGCACTCGTTGTGAACCCAAGAGGAAGGAGTTCCATATCGGCGTACATATCCAGGAGCTCGGCCTCCTCTTTGGTAGAACGGCGCAGGATTCAGTGGCGAGGACCGGCTCTGGCTTGTCCTACAAGATTGCGTGTAAGAGATGATCAGGACCAAGGAAGCAACTTAAGGAAACCCGGCTGACTCCTTCTGATGGCCGCTGTCGTCATGGGATCCACTCCTCAGTTCGTTCAAACTGGACGGTCGATCACCACCTCGCGCGGATCTTTATCTTCTCTCAGACCTAGAAAAGCCGGGTGGCGCAGAATGTGGTCCCGCGTCCACTCCGTGAATTCGACCTGAGCCAGGTATCGCGGCTTCACCCAGTGCACAGGGGCTCGCATGTAAGTCCCCTTCGGTAGGGCTGCTGTCGGCTTCTGCTGCTCGATCCGCTTCAGCCGAGACTGAAACGCCTCAAGGAAGTCGCGCGAATATCCTGTCCCAACTTTGCCTGCATATTTCAGATCACCGGTCGCTGTGTAGTAGCCAACGAGGAGAGCCCCGAACCCAACCCGCGATCGCTGCGGCTCGGTATAGCCGATAATGACGAATTCCTCAGTGTTGAGGCATTTTACCTTCAACCAATCGTCACTTCGCGTGCCGGAATAAAGCGACTTCCCCCGCTTCGAGATGATTCCTTCAAGCTTTAGCGTGCAAGCCCGAGCGTAGAATTCCTTTCCACCTCCAACCCGATATTCACTCAACCGAATTGTGGCCGGAGCGTTGGCGATCACCTCGGCAAGCACGAGCTTTCGTTGCTCAAGGGGCGATTGGCGAAGATCAACTCCGTCGAGAAACAACACGTCGAAGGCGTAATAGACCAGATCCGCAGTTTCCTCAGTCGATAGTGCCTGTTGGAGTGCAGCAAACGAGCTGATCCCATCCTGTTTCAGCCTGACGATCTCACCATCGAGAACTGTCCCAGGCCGCCCGACGGATGCAAAAGCTTTGGCGAGTTCGGGAAAGCGCGCCGTCCAATCCTGATCGCTTCGCGTGACCAGCCGAGCTCGGTCGTCTTCGATCCGGGCCAGCATGCGGTAGCCATCCCACTTGACTTCATGGAGCCAGTCATCACTTTCAGGAGCCTGCTTTACGAGCACAGCGAGTTCGACCGGGATTTGGTCGGGGAGTTGTGCTTGCCGGCGTCCTACCTCCCGGGTGAGTTTTGTTTGTGCCTTAGCCATAGTGGAGAACAAACTACCCGCTCATGAGCAGGTTCCCGCCCTCCAGGCAGTACCCACCTACAAGGCCAGCGTCAGCTGAGGACTGTCCGACTCCTGGTCCGTGTTCAGCGCTGACAGGGATACACCGAGCAGCCGGACGCTCTTATCAAGCGGAAACAAGGCCTGCAGCAGGTCGAAGGTGGCTTGCTCAAGCCATCCCTGATTTTCAGCATAGCCCGTCAGGGTGCGGCTGCGGGTGATTTGCTGGAAATCTGAGAATTTCACTTTGAGGGTCACCGTCCGGCCGCGGACACCCGTCTGTTCGCAATATCTCCAGACCTTCTCGATGATTGGCCGGAGGCTGGTCTTCATCTCCTCGAGGCTTGTCAGGTCCGTCCCGAAGGTGTTCTCGGCACCAACCGACTTGCGGATCCTGTCTGGCTGGACTGGCCGATTGTCGACGGCCCTGACAATCCAGTAGTAATGAGTACCAGACTTACCAAAGCGCTCCTGCAGGAACTCGAGGCTCTGCGCTTTGAGATCAGCCCCAGTGAAGATGCCGAGCCCGCTCATTTTCCTGGCCGTAGCCGGGCCAATGCCATGGAATTTTGCAATGGGCAGGGCCTCAAGGAATGCCGGCGCTGCTTCTGGGGTGATGACGAACTGACCATTCGGCTTGTTCTGATCCGACGCCATTTTGGCCAGGAACTTCTGAAAGCTGATCCCGGCCGAGGCTGTCAGACGGGTTTCGTCCCAGATCCTGGCCCGGACCTCCCGGGCAACTTGGGTGGCGTACGGAATACCCTTGAGGTTCTCGGTCACATCGAGATAGGCTTCGTCGAGCGACAACGGCTCGACCAGCGGCGTGTACTCGTAAAAGATCTCTCGGATTTGCTGCGACACCTCGCGATAGACGTCGAACCGTGGCTTCACAAAGACCAGTTCGGGACATTTCCGGCGGGCTGTGACCGAAGGCATGGCTGAATGCACCCCGAAGTGCCGGGCCTCATAACTGGCGGCTGCCACCACTCCCCGTTCACGGGAGCCGCCGACGGCGACCGGCTTGCCGCGCAGCCCCGAATTATCTCGCTGCTCGACACTGGCGTAGAAGGCGTCGAGATCCACATGGACGATCCGGCGCGGCTCCGCACCGAATCGAGCTGCTGATTCAGTCGGGCCCTTTCCATCGCCAATCGCAATGTGGAAAACCTCGTCCAACATCGGCCGCCACGGTCTCCCACTGTCACGCTTCGATGGTATGCTGTCCGCCAAAGGCTAGCACAAACAGAGAACAATCGATCCCACCGGCTGTGGCAATCCACAGCAACCCTGACAACCGTCAGTTATCCTCGACTCAGGACCGGAGTTCCCGCTCCCAGGCAAGGTTGGGTTCCGACATTACCGCTAGAGGTTCAAGCCTGATACGGTGCCATTACGGTGGACCAGAGCAAGCTCGATACGAGCCCGTCTGACGAGCGGCCGGCTCCGCCAAGTCTCTACAAGTTGGCGGAAGACAGGTGTATCCGGCACGGCGGCGATCACGATGTTGTCAGCGGCGACATCCAACAGCAATGCCTGTCCGAGAGCTGTCGTCAGCAAGCGATGCTCGGGACCTCCGGGCTTACGGGTCAGCGGTCCTTTTGTACATACCGCGACGATGTGATGGCCATTGATCTGAGCGATCACGTGGCTCTCGCCGGGACGCGCATGCACCCGGATCGTCTTGTCGTCGCGCCGGTAAGCGCCGGTCCAGGCACTCCGGATGACCTGCGCCTCTTTAACTGGTACCCACCCGGTAGCAGCCATGTAGCGGCTGACGTCAAAGACAAGAGCGTCGCCCACCCTGGTGCCTGCTCCGTCGATCGCAATGCCGGCCATCGCTCCGGAGCCGGATAACGACAGGATGAACTCCGCCAGTCTCAGAGCCACTTCAGCCTCTGGCATGCGGTCGCTGGGCAATCCAGGTTCTGGTTGCATCTGGTCTTTCATAACCTGGGAAGTTGCTGTGGTTGGCTTGTCGATCATCCCTCGGCTATGCCAGCCTATGAACGATTTGAGAATGGTCTAGGGGGACCATGCTGCCGGAGGGTTTGGCCCGTGTGTAACTTGTACTCTGTCCACACCACCCAAGAGGCGATGCGCCGGGCCTTTGAGATCGCTCGCGACAGCGCCGGCAACGTTCCTCCCCTGCCCGCTATCTTCCCCGACCAGGTGGCTCCTGTGGTGCGGACGCTCAACGGCGAGCGCGAGTTGATCCAGATGCGCTGGGGCTTCCCACCACCGCCGAAGGTGGGCACCCAACCCGTCACCAACGTGCGCAACGTGGGATCGCCCTTCTGGCGCGCCTGGCTGAAACCCCGGTACCGCTGCCTCGTCCCTCTGACGAGTTTCAGCGAGTACAAGGACACCAAGCCGCGCAAGATCCCTGTGTGGTTTGCGCTCTCCAAGGAGCGGCCGCTAGCGGCCTTCGCGGGGATTTGGCGGCCCTGGACAGGAGTGCGCGGCACGAAGGCTGAGCCGGCCGAGGGCGAGCACCTGCTTTACTCATTCCTGACCTCGGAGCCGAACGGCGTCGTCGGACCGATCCACCCGAAGGCGATGCCCGTGATCCTCACCACCCCGGAGGAGTACGAAACCTGGCTCACCGCGTCGACGGAAGTCGCACTCAAGCTGCAACGGCCGTTGCACGACGACATGCTCGAGATCGTGGCCGAAGGCGCAAGGTCTGATCAACCCGAGGGAGCTTGACGCGGCTGGAGTCTCTAGAGCTCCTTTTCAGGAGTTGGATTGGACCCTGATTGGGTTGCTGAATCCTGTTCTGAAGCTGGCACTATGGCGTGTGGCTCCCCCTTTGCCGCCTCGGCATGTTTCGAGGGCTCGTCCGCCGTCTCTTCGAGTCGAGGATGCCGGACAGGGCTCGCTACAGCCTGATTCCAGAGCCTGCGGTTCTCCCAGGCCTGCAGCATCTCTTGCCTTAGCCCTGGTCTGGGCTTCGGAAGGGTCCGCCAGATCGTCAGCGTGAACGCCTTTCCCACAGCGAGCACGAGGGCCATGCCATAAAGAAAAATGGTCGGTGAGAAACTCTCGTCCATCCGTTGTCATCCTCCCAGCGGCCCCCCTGTTGGCTACGAGCACTGTCGGAGCTCTGCTCACACCGAGCCGGTGACCGAAGTACGGCTTTCCCGCTCATAATCCTTCTACCAAAGTCTGTCTTTCCCGATCCTGCCGGTTGCTAAGGATAGAAGGCGACCGATCGGCCTCAAGAGCTCCCATATCGATCATCAGGGTCATCTACGACGAATGCTGAACATGAGACTGCTGTAAAAAGCTCAGACCTACTTCCGCAAGCCTGAATTGCCGCCTGTGATCCAAAGGCACGCAGCCGCCCATGATGAGCAGGTTGGCAGCTCGCGTTCGAAGCGCGCTCAGATCAGGGATGTGCTGCGCCAATACGAGAGAGGCAGCCTCAAAGAGGCTGAAGCTGTCGAAGAACTGCTCAAGATCCTACGCTGAGGCCAATCCAGGCTCTCCTGTACCCCTGCCCTACCCGCCTTGGACCAGATAGCCACGTCGGCGCTTCCGCTGGAGCCAAGTCTCAAGGACTTCCATGGCACTGACCGGTTTTCGTAGAGCTCGACCCTGCGCTGGCCGGGTCGGCCAAGGCGGCCCCAATCCCGGATCGAGGCAGCATCCCCAAACAGGCTGGGCTCGATCGACAGGACATAGTAGCGAGCCACATTGCAGCTTGGGTCGCACCGGTGAAGGACGAGGTAGGGGATCGTACCGTGAGCCATGCGTCAGTGTCGCGCGGGCCCCCTGACGCGGTCCAATCAAAGTCCTGAATCCTTTGCACACCAACGATTCACATCGGTGATGCACCCTGCTGTTGCCGTTCCCTGACCCCGGGCAAGCTGGGCCCTCGTCCTCGCGCCGCGCACGCTTCCCTCCCTAGGCCATTCTGCGCCTCCTCATGGCGAGGAGCTCAACGGCGAGGTCGATCTTGCCGGTTTTGACCATGCGGGCGAGCGCGCGGAAGTAGCCGCCCGGGTTCTTGATCCGGCTCTCTCCGCCGTTTTTGGCCACGTCGTCCTCATAGAGCTGCAGGGTGTAGATCACGGCAATGGCCGCCCTGACCGTGCCGATCTCCTCCACGGCCTCGGCCCAGGCGCTCTCATGCGCCCCGAGGGAAGCCCGCAGGTAGCGGCCGGCCGAGACGATGTCGGCCAGATCCCGCACCGGCTGGCCGTAGTCGCTTAAGGTCGGGCAGGCCTCAAGGATCAATTCCGGTGATAGGTGCTCTGACGGTTGTTCGATTGGAAGAACCGCCTCAGCTTTCTTCGGAAAGCCCTTGTTACAAGGCTCACTAGGAGATCCGTTGTTGTTATCAGAGTGACGGACTCCGAGTCCGGCATTGCCCGCTTCATAGAAGGCCTCCTCAACCCGCGTCCTCAACAGCTGCCAGGCGTCCAGCAGATCAGGCGGCAGCGTCACCTTGGACCGCGCTGGCGTACGGGCCTGCAGGGCCTTCAGCTCCCCTTCGAACGCGCTGCGGTCGAACTCGGGGAAATGCTCCGCCAGGGCCGCCAAGGCTTCTTCCGCAGCCCGCCGGCAGATGGTGACCTCGTCGAACGCCCGCTTCTGCACCTCGCGCAGCTGCTTCTGCTCCATGAGCATCACGGTCCAATCACCGCGGCGGGCATAAATCGGGGTCAGGTCGAACCCGAAGGCATCGACCACCTGCCCGGCCAAGTCCTTGACCGCATAGCGCTTGCCGTTGGGTGAGTCCTTGGGAGCGATCAGCTGCAGGTCGATCAGCTGGCGCAGGATGCGCCGGATCGCCCGCTCGGTCAGGCCGGTGCGGCTCATGAGGTAGTCGTTGGACGGCCAGACCAGCAGCCGGTCCCACTCCTGCTCGCCCCAGCAGGCGACGAGCTCGGACAGGACTGCCCGCTGGGCTGGCCTGAGGTCGAGCGCCTTGCCCGCGTCCCGGGCGGCGGCCGAGAGTTCTTTTCGCGTTACCGTGCGCTCGGCTTCGAGCGCAAGCTTCCTTGCGGCCAGAGCGGCATGTCTCAGCCGCCGGCCTCCTGACGATGCAAGCTGCATCGCACCCTCCATGTTGAGGGCAAAGCAGGAGCGTTCACCGAAACCGATGCTCTTGACACTCAGCTTGTCGGGATGGCATAAGAATGGTCGCCAAACGCATTCCATATGCCCACCCCTCGGTGGGTTTCCAAAGGCCCTCGAAGTTTCCAGCTTCGTGGGCCTTTTGCTTTGCCTGGGTTACGTCACCGTGTTTGGCTCCTTCCGAACAAAGGTGGTCTCAAGGGCATGGGTGATGGCTTCCTGGCGAGTTTTGAAGCGTCCGCGCTCGACTAAGTCGTCGATCTCATCGCTGATGAGCTTCGGTATCCAGACGTTCGTCTCCCGGTCCCCCCGCTCGCGGCGGGATTGGCGAAAGCGCTGTACGCGCTGGATACCTTTCTGATCAGGCATGACATCCACCTATGTCACTCGTGACGTAACGAGGAATGCCCGATTCTGAGTTGGCTGTGGAGTCGCGCGTCAAGAATCCATTCACAATAGATCGATTCAGCGGTGGGAAACTTCTTTAGCTAGAATCATTTAGCCAAAATGGCCGAGTCAATTCGCATGTAAATGCTTAGTTCCTGGTGATTCGAAGTTACACACTTGATTCGAGAAACCCCAGTATTCGGCCCAAAACTCAATTCGCCGCCGGAATTACGATTCGATAACGGGCGGCTGCATGTGATTAAGAACTGTTAACGGAACCATCCTGCTTCCTCGATATTGAATTAGATTCTGGAGTACGGCCCCGAAGGTCGGCTTGCACTTTCAGGATGCATCCGATGCTCAAGTTCTTGAAGTGCGCAGCGCTGGTGCGGAAAACCGGATCAACGGTCCGCTGACGCAGTCCTTCGGGTCCGCACGATAGGCTGGATCGCATTGAGGAGGTCCCTGTCATGAATGAGCAGACCCGCGCGCCTGAGCGTGACCAGTCCCAGAGCCGCGAGCCGGCTAATGCCCCGAACGAGAGGCCGCGCTTCGAGACAACCGATCCGGCCACGGGGCGAAGCGGACGAGCTTATGAGGGACACACGCGGGATGAGGCCCTAGGGATCGCGCAGGAAGCTCGACAAGCCTTCGAGGACTGGCGGCGCACGTCCTTCTCCCATCGGGCCGGGCTCATGAGGGCAGCCGCGGCGGTGCTGCGGCGCCGGCAGGCTGAATTCGCCGAGACCATGACGGTCGAGATGGGCAAGACCCGGAAGGAGGGCTTGGCCGAGATCGAGAAATGCGCATTCAACTGCGACCACTTCGCCGAGCATGCCGAGCGCTACCTCGCCCGTGAGCCGGTGGATCTCGGCGGGCCCAAAACCTTCGTGACGTATAATCCGATCGGCGTGGTGCTTGCGGTCATGCCGTGGAATTTCCCGTTCTGGCAAGTGTTCCGCTTCGCCGCACCCGCGCTCATGGCCGGCAATGCGGCGGTGCTTAAACATGCGAGCAACGTGCCAGGCTGTGCTCTTGCCATCGAGAGCGTGTTCCGCGAGGCAGGCTTTCCTCAGCATCTCTTCCGGACCCTGCTCATTCCAAGCCAGGACGTACGCGCCATCATTGAGGCGCAAGCGATTGCCGCCGTGACGCTCACCGGCAGCGTCGCGGCCGGCCGGCAGGTGGCGGGGGCTGCCGGCGCGGTGCTCAAGAAGAGCGTGCTCGAACTCGGCGGCTCTGACGCCTATCTTGTGCTCGACGATGCCGATATAGCGAAGGCTGCACGCGTCTGTGCCGCGGCCCGTATGGTCAATGGTGGGCAAAGCTGCATCGCCGGCAAGCGCTTCATTGTGCAAAGCAGTGTGCGCGAGGCCTTCGAACGTGCCTTCGTCGAAGTTATGACGTCCTATGCAATGGGTGATCCTCGCGACGAGGCGACGAAGCTCGGGCCGCTCCAGAGCGTAAAGGCTCGTGACGAGATCCACGATCAGGTGAGAAAGAGCATCGATAAGGGCGCGCACCTGCTGCTGGGGGGTGAGGTCCCAGATCGCCCGGGCGCGTGGTATCCGGCGACGGTGCTGACCGATGTACGCCCCGGCATGCCGGCCTATGACGAGGAGGTGTTCGGGCCGGTGGCGGCGATCATTGAAGCGGCCGATGAGGCGGAGGCGATCCGCATCGCCAATGCGTCGCCCTTCGGCTTAGGCTCGGGCGTTCTGACCGAGAACCTGGAACGGGGTGAGCGGATTGCGTCTGAGGAACTGGAGGCTGGAATGAGCTTTGTGAACGCCAATGTGCGCTCCGACCCACGGATCCCATTCGGTGGGGTGAAGCAGTCTGGCTATGGGCGCGAATGCTCCTATTTCGGCATCCGCGAGTTCACCGACATCAAGACCGTGCTGGTCGACAGCTAGCGCATCGTGTGGAAAAGTGAATCCGGTTTTCCGCCTTGCAAGATGCGATAGCCAAAGGTCTGAGTATCTGACCTAGGTTTCAACGTACTTACTGGCCAATCCGGCAGTCAGAGACGCTTCGTTCAGAACAATCCGCTTGCTGTCATAGGAGAGCGCCAGTTGCTACGCGACGTGGCGCCGCTCACGCCAAGCGATGTTCATATCAATTTGCGCTGATGCGTGCTCTACCGATGAAGCTTATGAGGCCGTCGGCTGCGGTCATTGCCAGGCGGCCTGCCACACCGATGCCAGCACCTCAGCGCGGCGAAGCTCCCGTTCGCTCATCTCCACCCAGCCCATGCCACACTCCCATGCACGACCGTTCAGGGGAGTGTGACATTCCTAGTTTGCTCCGGTGGGACATTTTAACTCTGCGCCTACATACAAAATTCGTTGAACAAACAGTATGGAACTAACAACAGCGCTTCCGGGGTTCTCGCTAGCGTCCGGCCCGTAGGTTCGTGCCGAGGGGGAAAAACCACTCAGCGTATGGCATGTCTCGGACCAGCTGCCGATTGTAGTCAGGCGCGCCGTCGGTCCACCACACCGGACCGCGCTCGCGTAAGTCTCGCTTGATGCCATCGATTAGGGCTCGGGTCCTGGCCAGAGCATCCGGATCGTCCCTAAAGCTGGGATCTGTGATGCTAAGGGATGAGCCTACGTTGTTTCGGCTGCCGCTTCTCTCCCAGCGAGGGCGTGACCCGTTATCTCATCCTGGATCCAGCCTGAGACGCGCCGAACGTACCAACCTTCGTATCCCCTCCTCTTATGCGCATTCGGACATCAGCGAATCCTGTGCAGCTAAAGCGCGCTTGACTGGAAATCCGTGGTATGTATTCTGGTCTGACCAAGGTAAAACGAATGACCGCTGATCTGGAAATCACGCGGCTTAGGGAGAGTGGCGGCAAAGGGTTCGAGAAGGTTTTCGCCTTCTTGCGCGAGCGTCTGCTTGCGGGCTCTTTGCGCCCGGGTGACCGGCTCATCCCTGAACGCGATCTCGCTGCGCAGCTCGGTGTGAGCCGACCGATCCTGCGCGAGGCGCTGCGCGCCCTGACCGTTCTCGGCGTTGTGGAAATCCGCGACCGGGTCGGAACCATTGTTCGCCGCCCGGACCCGTCCGTTCTGAATGACTTTTTCACCTTTGCGTTCGCGCAGCAGTCTGAAGTCGTCGACGACGTGATGCAGGCACGCATCGCGATCGAATGCCAAGCCGTGCGGCTTGCTGCGGAGCGGGCGACCGTGTCCGATTTCGAGAAGTTGCAGCAGACGCTCGCGCGCATCGTCGAGACGATCGACGATCCCGATGGCGGCAGCGCGGCTGATTTCGACTTTCACCGCGCCGTCGTCAACGCGGGCAAGTCCGAGACGTTGATCGTGCTGCACAACTCGCTGTCCGGCATCCTGATGCGCTCCCATCGCAGTCGCCGGGAGCTTCTTCAGACTTTCGACACCATGAAAACCTACCTGATCGAGGATCATCGCCGGATCTTTGACGCCATCGTCGGCCGAGATCCGGAGCATGCGGAAAAGGTCCTGCGAGAGCATTTCGCGATCGGCGACGATTTCCGCAGACGCGCCGCGATCGGCGATTCCGACGCCAGGAACGCCTCATAATACTTGACCGAGAACAGGAAGACACGATGCGACGGAACGAACAGAACGCGACGGTCGGCTTTGTCGGCCTGGGGACGATGGGACGCGAGATGGCGCTCAACCTGCTCAAGGCCGGATTTGCAGTCTGTGCCTATGACGTGCGCAAGGAGGCCATCGACGACCTTGTTACCCAAGGTGCCACCGGCGCTGAGAGCCCGGCCGAGGCGGCCCGCGAGGCAGACATCGTCATCTCCATGCTCCCCGACACGCCGCAGGTCGAGGAGATCATCTATGGCGAAGGCGGCCTGTTGGCGTCGCCACCACGCGGCCGTCTCCTCGTCGACATGAGCACGATCTCCCCCGTCGCCGTCCGGCACATGCATGCCGATCTCAAGGCCGCCGGCGTGGAATTCCTCGATGCGCCCGTGTCCGGTGGCCCGGTCGGCGCCAAGAATGCCTCACTTTCGATCATGGTCGGAGGCGACCGAGACGCCTTCCTGCGCGCGGAGCCGTATTTCCGGGCTATGGGCACGACGATCACTCATGTGGGCGAGGCCGGGGCCGGACAGACAGTCAAACTCTGCAACCAGCTCGTCTGCGGCATCAACCTCCAGGCCATCTGCGAAGCGCTTGCACTCGGCCGCGCCTCCGGCGTGGACCTCGACCAACTCCGTAATGTGCTCCTGGGCGGTTCGGCCGCATCGTGGATGCTCGACAAGCTCGGGCCGGCAATGATCGCCAGGGATGCATCCGCCGGTTTCCGCATCGACCTGATGCTCAAGGATCTGCGCCTCGTGCAGGAGCAGGCACTCTCGCTGTCAGTTCCGCTGCCGGGCACGGCGCTGGTGACCAGCCAGTATGTCGAGGCGCGCGCCCATGGTGAAGGCACGAACGGCAACCAGGCTCTCTTCCGCGTCTACGACCGGATGACGAACCAGGCTGCAACCTAGCTCGGGGTCACCTGCGATGAACCTCAACCTCGATTTCGCCGCAATCCTCGAGCGATGGCCGGCCTTCCTGGACGGGGCACTGCTCACCCTTCAGCTCGCCTTCATCGCGACGGCGCTCGGCACGGTCATCGGCGTGCTCGGGGCCATCGGGCGGCGTAGCCGCCACCCGGTCGTCTCGCGCCTCTGCGGCATCTATGTCGAGGCGATCCGCAACACCCCGCTGCTGGTCCAGATCTTCCTCGTCTATTTCGGACTCGCCAGCCTCGGATTGAAGCTCTCCGCATTCACGGTTGCGGCAGCCGCGCTGACCATCAATGTCGGGGCCTACACGACTGAGATCATACGCGCGGGCTTCGACGCCATTCCCCGTGGACAGATCGAGGCCGCCGAGGGGCTGGCGCTGTCCCAGGCGCAGATCTACTGGCACGTGGTGATGTGGCCGGCCATAGAGAGGGTCTATCCGTCCCTGACAAGCCAGTTCGTGCTGCTGATGCTCGCCTCGTCGGTGACGTCGCAGATCTCGGCCGAAGAGTTGACGGCCGTGGCGAACTACATCCAGTCCGACACCTATCGCGCCTTCGAGACCTATATCCTAGTCGCGATCGTCTACGTCGTCCTGTCGCTGGTCATGCGGGCCGGGTTCTGGCTTCTCGGTCTCGTGATCTTCCCGCGTCGCCGACGCCTCGGCACCCCTTTGTGAGGAGGATAGGATGGGCGGTTCCCTCAATGCCAATCACCTAATGTTCCTTGGATACGGCGCGCTGTGGACCATCGGCCTGTCGCTCATCGGTCTTCTCGGCGGCGGCATCGCCGGCTTCATCGTCGCCCTCTGCCGCATCTCGCCGAGCCGGATCGTGCGGCTCCTGAGCGCCGGGTATGTCCAGCTCATCCAAGGCACGCCGCTGCTCGTCATCATGTTCCTGACATATTTTGGACTGCCCGCGCTCGGCGTGACCGTCTCCCCGCTGGCCGCCGCCGGTGCATCGCTCACGATCTTCGTCAGCGCCTATCTCGGCGAGATCTGGCGCGGCTGCTTCGAGTCCGTTCCGAAGCCGCAATGGGAGGCCGCGGAAGGACTCGCTCTCAGCCGATCCCAGCGCATGATGAAGGTCATCCTGCCGCAGGCCGTCCGGATCGCCACACCGCCCACCGTGGGCTTCATGGTGCAGATCATCAAGAACACCTCGCTGGCCTCGGTGGTCGGCTTCGTGGAGCTCGCGCGGTCGGGCCAGATCATCAACAACTCCCTGTTCGAGCCCTTCCTCATCTACACCATCATCGCCGTCATCTACTTCGCCCTGTGCTATCCGCTCTCGCGCTTCAGTCACCGACTGGAAGCGCGAGGCGGCCCGGCTCGCATCGAACTCGAGACTGCCTGACATGCACAACATCACCAGAACGGATACCGCGCCGCCGGTCGTAGGCCTTTCGGACGTGCACAAGAGCTTCGGCGCGCTCAAGGTGCTCAACGGGGTGAGCTTCGAGGTCAATCGCGGCGAGGTCCTCGTCCTCATCGGCCGCAGCGGTTCCGGCAAGAGCACCGCCCTGCGCTGCATCGATCGCTTCGAGACGATCGACAGCGGTCAGATCATTGTGTGCGGCCATCGCGTCAGCGATCCGAAGCTCGATCTGCGGGCCCTGCGCCAGGATGTGGGCATCGTCTTCCAGAGCTACAACCTGTTCCCTCATCTGACGATCGAGGAGAACATCACGCTTGCCCCCTGCTCCGTGAAGGGAATCTCGAAATCCCAGGCGAAGGAGCAGGCCCGACAGGTTCTCGCCCAGGTCGGTCTGGAGGACAAGCTCCGCCAATATCCCGAACAGCTCTCCGGCGGCCAGCAGCAGCGTGCGGCAATTGCCCGCTCGCTTGCCATGCAGCCGAAGGTGATGCTGTTCGACGAAGTGACCTCGGCCCTCGACCCGGAACTGACCGGCGAGGTCCTGAAGGTCATTGAGGCGCTTGCTGCGGACGGCATGACCATGGTGATGGTTACGCACGAGATGGGATTTGCCAAGGGTATCGCCGACCGGGTGGTGTTCATGCATCGCGGCAAGGTCCACGAGACCGGGCCCGCCGCGATCCTGACATCGCCCGCCACTCCGGAACTTGCCCAGTTCGTTGGCACAGGGCTTTGAACCACAATCAATAACCAGGGAAATACAGATGATGAAACGCTCGCTTTCCGCTGCTGCAATCGCAATGAGCTGCATGGTGGCGCTTGGCACCACCGCGGCGCATGCCGACCTTCTGGACGACATCATGAAGGCGAAGAAGATCCGCATTGCGACCGACCTAGCGATCCCGCCGTCCGGCATGATGGACGCCAATCTCAAGCCGACGGGATCGGACGTGGAAACCGCCCAGCTTCTCGCAAAGGACCTCGGGCTCGAGCTCGAATTCGTCCAGACCACCGGCGCGACCCGGATTCCGAACATCCAGACCAACAAAGCCGACATCATCATCTCGACTCTTTCGGTTACGCCGGAGCGCGCCAAGGTGATCGACTTCACAAAGGCCTATGCGGCGTTGCAGTCCGTCGTTGGGTGCCTGAAATCGGTCGAGGCGAAGAGCTGGGAGGATCTAAAAGGCAAGACCATTGCCGTCTCCCGTGGTACGACGCAGGATACCGAACTGACGAACATGAAGGATCGCAACCTCACACTGGCCCGCTTCGATGATGATGCCACGATGGTGACAGCTGCCGTCTCGGGGCAGGCCGATTGCGTTGCGACGTCCGCAACGATCGTGAACCAGATTGGCGTCAAGAACCCTGCCCGGACGTTCGAGCCCAAGGTGCTCATTCGCACCTTCGACCTTGCCATCGGTGTGCGCAAGGGCGAGCCGCGACTGGTCGAGAAGCTCAACGAGTGGATCTCGACCAATCTCAAGAACGGCAAATTGAACGAGATCTACAAGAAATTCCATGGCAGCGAGCTCCCGCAGGAGATGCGGAGCTGAGCCAGGGGAACATCGGGTGGCGCTCAGCGCCACCCTGCCTGCAACCATGAAGGAAAGGTTACCCAATGCGCGTCGTAATCGGGTCGGATCATGCCGGATGGCCCCTCAAGAATGCGGTGGTCGAGCATGTGCACTCGCTCGGCCATGAGGTCATCGATGTTGGATCGTTCGATGATAAGCCCGTTGATTTTCCGGACATTGCCCGCGCGCTGACCGAGAAGGTCAAGTCCGGCGAGGCCGAGCGCGGCATCATGGTCTGCGGCACCGGCGTCGGTGCGTCGATCGCGGCCAACAAGGTCAAGGGCATTCGCGCTGCCGTCTGCCACGACATCCACTCGGCGCATCAGTCGGTCGAGCACGACGACGTCAACGTGATGTGCATCGGCGCCAAGATCGTCGGCTCCTGGCTCGCACAGGATCTCGTTGAGTCCTACTTGAAGGCTGAATTCTCCACTGACGAGGACTGCCGTCGCCGCGTGGAAATGCTCCACGCCATGGATGCCGAAGGTTGATACCGACTGGCTCTAACGGCGGGCGCGCGTGACATGATCCTTGTCTTCGGTTCGATCAACATCGATCTTGTCGCTCGCGTGGCCTCCATTCCGCGCCCGGGCGAAACCGTCCTCTCGCCGGCCTATGAGACGCTGTTCGGTGGAAAGGGCGCAAACCAGGCGGTCGCCGCCGCCCGGGTCTCGCTGCCGCGTCGGGTGGCGATCGCGGCCTGCGTCGGAGATGATTCCTTCGGTCGATCGGCGCGCGACAACCTTGCTCGCAACGGCGTCGTTGTCGATCGGGTTGCCAGCGTTGCGGAGCCGACCGGCTGCGCCTTCATCACCGTCGACGAGCGCGGCGAGAATGCAATTACGGTCGGCAGCGGGGCAAATGCCTCGATCACGGAAGCGGCGGCCCAGGGTTTCCAAGTGGATGCCGCGGCGGTTGCGGTCTTCCAGATGGAGGTCCCCTTCCCCGCATCCCTCACTGTCGCCCGGCATGTGCGCGCAGCCGGCGGATGCGTCATCTGGAACTTTGCACCGCCTCCGCCGGCTTTTGCGGCGAGGGATCTCTCGGATCTCCTCGGCGCGACTGACATATTCGTGGTCAACGAGCACGAGGCTTTGGCAGCGGCAACACTCCTTGGCTGCGAGACCGACGGTTTCAGGAAGGCTGGATCCCATCTGTCGGGAAGCGGATGCCTTTGCGTCGTCACTGCGGGTGCCCAGGGAGCGTTTGCATTTCATCCTGATGGGCAAAGCGAGCGTGCCGAAGCGGAGCCGATCCGGCCAGTCGACACGACTGGAGCCGGTGACACCTTCGTCGGTGTATTGGCCAATGGCTTGGATGAGGCCATGCCCTTCACGCACGCTCTCCAACGGGCGGTTCGCGCGGCATCCCTGGCTTGCCTTGCCCACGGCGCGCAGGGGCATGCCAATGCGAGAGCAACTCGGATGATGATCCGCTTGGCTCGGTCGACAGGACCTCAATCGCCAAGGTGATGGCAAGGTAGGTGGACCGGCAAAAGTCATCAACGTCACAGAGAGAAGATCGATTCTCTGCTTCAGATCGTGATCCACTCCGCTATCTTTGGCGCGCGGGCCAACGCTGACCGAGCGGAGGAATTGGGTGCGAGTGCCGACAATCTGGCTGATGGGCCTTGTCCTGTCAGGCTGTGTCTCGTCAAGCGAGCTGCCGTCCCAGCCGGTTCCGCCAGCCAACCTCGGGTCGACACAGGTAGCACCTCCCGTGCTCCCGCCCCCCGGTTCGACGGCCCTTCCGCCAGGATATACCCGGCATATCACCTACCGGGATGGCAGGTTCACCCTGCCGGACGGCTCGACTGTGCCTGCCGACGCTAATGGTGGGTTCACGATCTCCACTGGGGCCTACATTCCGCCCTACGGAGGAGGCGGGATCACCCTCCCCAACGGAGCGCGATGCATTTCGGACAGCGCACGGGGCTACTTCTGCCCCTGAGGCGCCTCTCTTCGGTCGTTTGTTGCCTTGAGCCTAATGACGTTCACGAAAGAGGTGTAATATAGGGCAGTGTCGATCCTCGTGAGGAGGTGCGCGATGGGTGACAACGTTTGGCGCCCGGCGCATCTAACGCCGGAACAGATGGAGGAGCGCCGTCTGGCGGCCGCGACGCTGCTGCGGCAGGGACGGCTCTCCCAGGCCGAGATCGCCCGACACCTTGGCGTGAGCCCGGCCAGCGTCTCACGCTGGGCTGGCACGCTGGCTCAGCAGGGCCGGCGCGGCCTAGGAGCCCAACCCATCACAGGACGCCCACCGCGGCTCGATGAGAAAGCCTGGTCTCGGCTGAGCCGGCTCCTGGATCGGGGCGCGGTGGCGGCGGGCTTTGCCACCGAACGCTGGACCCTCAAGCGCATTGCCGTCCTGATCGAGCGCGAGTTCGGAGTGCACTATCACCCACGCTATCTGGAGCGGCCGCTCAAGGCCCATGGTTTCACCGTGCAGCGTCCGGCCACACGGGCTA
>NZ_JAMXFI010000124.1:0-24188 GCF_025460875.1 Microvirga yunnanensis | reverse complement strand
GTGTGAGTGTTGTGTGAGACTGAAGCGTCTGCTGCGGGAGAGGAAAGCATGAGCGGCCTCCAAAGATGAGGTGAGGTGACCGCCTTACTTCACCACTCCGGCGGTCGCTGCCCATGAGATCTTTTTCTGCGCCAGATGCGCCGCGCGTTGGACATAGACATAGCGCGGGCGCTTCCAACGATAGCCGGCCTCGTGCAGCCGCCGCCGCAGCGTCTGGGGGCTGACGGCGAGGCCCTTCGCGGCGAGGTCGTGCGCCAGCAGCGGCACGGTCCAGCTCGTGGCCTGGTAGCCGCAGCGGCGCGGATCGCGCGCCAGGGCCGCCGCCAGGCGTCGCGGCGTGAGCCTCGGCTGACGGCGCGGACGCCCGCTGCGTGGCCGGTCGATCAGGGCCGTGGTCTCATGCCCGGCCCGGTACTGGACGAGCCAGCGGTGCACGCTGGAGCGGTTGACCCGGCAGCGGCGGGCTGCCTCAGCCACGGGATGCCCCTCGGCCACCAACAGCAGCGCCTCGAGGCGGCGATACACACGGGCCTCGCGGGCGCCAGCAAGCGCGGCGGCCAGCCGCTTGCGATCCGCCTCGTCGAGCCACGTCTCGGGAGAGTGATCATGGTGTTGCATGCTCCCCAGAACACACCCGCAGCGTTCGCGTTGCAAGTCTTATGATGACCTACTTAGGCGGAACATGAACATCGTCGGCCCCAATCGGCATTGGGCGCTCACACGATCTCCCTCAGTGAGAGTCGAAGGCGCCGGCTGGCAGGAATCGAAAGCTCGTCCTTCGACTGCACTGAGCCCAGAATGATCAGAAAGCTTTAATGAGACGTGAAGATTGAGACGTGAAACTGAGAGCTGCTTCACCTCATGGGGAATCATCTCTCTTCTTTGCCGAGCCGCATTGTTTGACGGTGAACCGGATCCACTTTTCCGTCCGATGCTCTAGGTCGGTTCGCGGACCTGTCGATCGACGCGCCGGTCGGCCCGGAACCCAACTCCGCACCGAAGGTCGGAGGAGGACCGGAACCCTATGCCGGCCCGGTCCAGGGCCTGTTCGACAGCCTTCAGGCTTTCCCTGCGAACCGTGTCGCCTCCTTGAGCCTCGATGCGTTTGACCGTCATCGGCGACACGCCGGAGGCCTCCGCCAGTTCCCGGACGGACCAGTTCAGCAGGGCCCGGGCTGCTCTGACCTGGGCTCCCGTGAGTGGTCTGTCGAGCATAAAGGCGAGTTCGGGCTGCTCATGGGGAAGTGACGCAAGGTCGCGATCGACGCGACCGCTCTGCTCCAGGTGATGGAGCCAGATTTCATCGACGACAAGGCGGCTGAGCCCCCGCAGCATGGCGGTGTGCTCAGGCGTGAACTGGCGCGGTTTGGTATCGAGAACACACAGGGAACCGAGTCGGATGCCCGGCTCGGTGATCAGGGGCGCTCCAGCGTAAAACCGGATCTGCGGTTCACCGTCGACATAAGGATAGGATGCGAATTGGCGATCCACCTTCGCGTCCGGCACTACGAAAGCCACGTCGTGCAGGATCGTGTAGGCGCAGAATGCATGCTCGCGGGGCGGTTCGGCGAGGTCGCCGAGGCCGAGCCCGGCCTTGAATCGGACGCGCTCCGCATCAACCAACGTGACGAGGACGATCGGGATCTCGAGAAGTTTCTGAGCGACACGACAAATCCGCTCCAGGGCCGGAGACGGAGGCATATGGAGGATCGAGAGCCGGCGAAGGGCTTCTAAACGTGCACTTTCATTGGGAGGAAAAGGATAGTGCAATAGATCGTCTCTGAACGGTTTCGAACGGCATTTGGCATAGCTGCCCTCTAGCAGAAACTTCGCCCGAAATCACTCCCCCGGACTCGTTTGCCGCACCACCCGCCGATCATGGCCCTCGGATTCTAGGCCGGATCGGTGCGCAATGGCCGATGAACCTCCCGAAGATATGTCTCGTTCACTTGGTGCGTCACGTTGGAGCGCGGCTCCGACATGGCCTCCCAGGCGAGTTCTGCCAGAACATTGTAACGATCTCGATGCTGTGCATCCCGCCAGAGCACTTCGAGGGTTCCTTTGGAGTCTCCTAGCGCATCGGACGGAAAAGTGGACCCGGTTTTCACTGGCGTGGCCCTTCGGGTCGCTGGCGCGGCCCGCTGGGTCCGCCTCATCCGATGCGCCGATCATGAGAGGGAGCCTCGGATGAATCCCAAAAGTGGTGTCCACTTTTCACGTCCGAGGCTCTAGCGCCATGACGGATCCGTCCCACCGGCACTGCTTGGGATTATCCGGAGACATCCAGCCTGGCTCCTCACGCCAGATCAGGCGGGCGATGGAGCACATGATGCCGAAAGCTTCGTGGAGCCGATGGAGGCGATCCGGCTGCGTGTCCCCGTCGCAGGCTGACATCTCGGGATAGTGACAGAGACTGCTCATGGGGCCCCATCGAACGGCGTCCGGCAGGGTTTGTGGGCTTCAATCAGTCCTTACCCAACCTCAGGGTCGCGTACCATAGCTTATGTGAGGGACCGAACTCTCATGTCTGCTAAGACCTTTCCGTTCTGATACCTGGGCAATTGTGAGCGCGAACGTGCAAGTGAGAATGGATCTTGAGCAGGAAGCCCCGCCGGACCTGTGCCGGCTCATCTACAGCAGTCGGATGACCATTGATGACGAACCGCAAGCCGTGGCCGACGAGATCCGGCGGATTCTGGCGTGGGCGCGCGAATGGAACAGGCGAACCGGCATCTCCGGTGCCTTGTTGTTCGACCTCCGCCGGTTTGCGCAGGTCCTGGAGGGACCACCCCACGCCGTCAAAAGCCTGTTCGGGCATATTGCCTGCGACGGGCGCCACGCGGATGTGACGTTGCTCGACTATGTCCCTGTCAGGACGCGGGAATTTCCGACGTGGTCCATGGCCTATGTGGAAGCGACGCCAGACGAGATGGAACCTCGTTTCGGTGCCGGCGCATTCCGAAACGGAACCTCCGAGGCCGAGGCGATCCTTGCTCTTCTGAGGTTCGTTCTTCAGGACCATCGTACGGTCTAGAGCATCGGACAATCGGGATGGCCGGCAAGAGGCGAGTGATGACCGGACGGCCATGGCGTGTGGAGGGTATCGGCGCCGGGCTTGTCCCGGTGAACGCGATCGGAAGACCGCCAAGCACCGGATGCGTCCGGATCGAGGGCCGTGCCGACGACGCTATTTCACCTGCTTCTCGCGATAGAGCAGCATTCCGCCGTGGTGAAGGACATCGCTGATGAACTCACCGTCCGCCGTGAACCCGGTATCGTCCCAATATTCGATCCGGTTGCCGCGGATCTCGTAGCGCCCCTGATAGGCGCTCTTGCGACTGCCCCGCGCCTCATCGTAGCGTCCGTTCGGGAGGAGTTCCTGGCGGATGAGGCCATCCTTTGTGATCCACATGCCGAGATAGGGGTGATCTGCCATGTCTGTCGATGTCCTGACCTGATGTTGATCGTTGGGTTCTGCCCGTCCGGTTGCGGTCGGGGCGACGCCCAGCAGAACCGCGAAGGCAAGGCAGGGAGCCTTCCACGTCATCGCTGCGCCTCCGTCATCAGTGCGGGCTTGCGGTCGGCCGGACGATGATCTCGCTGACATCCACGTCAGAGGGCTGTTCGATCGCATAGAGAACCGCTCGTCCGATCGCGTCCGGGTCGATGGCGACCTTTCGGAATTCCCGCATGGCATCACGCGCCGTGTCATCGGAAATCGTCTCCGCCAGTTCGCTCGTGACGACGCCCGGAGAGATCACCGTGATCCGCAGGCGGTCCGTCTCCTGACGCAGGCCATCGGAGATCGCCCAGACCGCATGTTTGGTGGCGCAATAGACCGCAGCGGTCGGCGAGACACGATGCGCCCCGATCGACGCAACGTTGACGACATGACCTGAGCCCCGGGCTTCCATATGAGGCAGCACGGCCGCGATCCCGTTCAGGACGCCCTTGATGTTGACGTCGACCATCTGGTCCCACTCATCCACCTTGAGGGCCCTGAGGGGGGACAGCGGCATGACGCCCGCATTGTTGACGATCACGTCGACCCGGCCGAATTCCTCGAGGGTTGCGGACAGGACCCGGGCAAAGTCATCCCGCGAGGTCACGTCGAGCCGGTGGGCGCGGGCGGTGCCGCCGGATGCTTCGATCCGGCCGACCAGGTCGTCAAGGCGGTCGGTCCTTCGGGCGCCCACGACCACGGCATGGCCGGCCTTCGACAGTTCCAGCGCAACGGCCTCGCCGATCCCGCTGGAGGCGCCTGTAACAAGAACGATCTTTGTCTCAGCCATCGAATGCTCCTTTCATTCTCGTCCGTGCCCGTGCCGTCCTGTGCTTGGTCCGGCACCGCGCTCACGGGCTTAAGGTAATCTGGCCTATTGGGATGATCGACTTGCCAATTCTGCACATGCTGGTTAGTTTTTGTCACCAATGACCATCGACCTTGCCGGCATCACCGTCTTCGTGACTGTCGCGGAAGCGCGGAGCTTTCGGGCCGCCAGCGAACGCCTGGGCGTCACCCGCTCGGCCGTGAGTCAGGCCATCCGGCGGCTCGAGGAGCGGATGGGCATGGCGCTTGTCCAGCGGACGACCCGGAGCGTCCGTCTCACGGAGGCCGGCGAGCGGCTCTACGAGTCGGTGCGTCCGGCCCTGGCCGATCTCGGCACGGCGATGGACGCCATGGGCGAGATGCGCGAGCGGCCCAGCGGCATGCTGCGCCTGACGGTGTCCTCCATTGCCGAACGCTTCCTGAGTGGCTCGCTGCTGGCGGGATTCATTGCTGCCTATCCGGACATCCGCCTCGATATCACCGTCACCGACGAGGAGTCTGACATCGTTGCCGAAGGCTTCGACGCCGGCGTTCGCCTCGGCGAGGTGATCGAGCAGGATATGATCGCCGTTTCGGTCTCGGCGGAGCAACGGCAGATCGTCGTGGGCTCACCCGAGTATCTGGCCCTGCATGGTGCCCCGGCCCACCCACGGGATCTGGCCGGGCATTGCTGCATCGGCTGGCGTCCGAGTCCTCGCGTCGCGCCCTACCGGTGGGAGTTCACGGAGAGCGGGCGCGACTTCGACGTGGCGGTGGACCCGCGCGTGACCACCAACGATATGCGGGTGATGATCCAGTTGGCCCGCGCCGGAGCAGGTCTGACCTTCGGCATGGAAGAGACCTTCCGCCCCTATATCGCTCAGGCTGAGCTCGTGCCGCTTCTCGAAGCGTTTTGCCCGCCCTTTCCGGGTTTTTACCTCTACTATCCCCATCGCCGGAACCTGCCGCTCAAGCTGCGTGTCCTCGTGGACTACCTGCGCAAGCAGCGTCGTTGAGTACGGCTCCCGCCGGGCCGCCATGACGCTCGCATCGGTCCATCGAGGGCCTGCTTCAGATGGCCCGAGGTACCTCAGCGCAACGTGTAGAGATAGGCCGCGACATGCCGCGCCTCGGCGCGGGAGATCCTGGTGATGGGCATGGCCGTCTTGGGATCGATGGCGCGCGGATTCTCGATCCATTGGATGAGACTGTCCGGTGAGTTGGTGGCCACGCCGCCGATATAGACCCGGGCGGCAAACCCCTGGAGGGTCGGTCCGACTTTGCCCTGAGCGCCGGGAACGCCGGGGATCGTGTGGCAGCCGGCACAGCCATAGCGCTGCGTGAGATGCCGTCCCAGGTCGGGATCCCCCATGGTGAGCGCCACAGCGCGGGCGCGGGCCTCCCGGTCGAACTTCATCTGGTATCCGGCATAGACGCCGGCTCCGATCAGCACGAGCAGACAGAGCACGAGAGAGACGGAACGGGTACGGAAGCGGGTGGGTCCGGCAACCCGGATGCCCCGCAGGTGAGCCTCGGGATTGAATGGGGCAGGCTCTCTCCGCCTGGAGCGCGATGCCGATCCGATGCGCCGGGGCTTGAGAAAGATCCATGCCGTTCCAAGGGCCAGCGCTGCCGCCAATGGGGCCAGGACCCTAGCGCGCCGCATGAGCATGCTTGCCTCCGAGGTGTCGCGGCGCGGACCGGGCGATCCACAGGCCGGCCAGGATCAGCGCCGCACCCGCATAGACCATTCCGGCGGGGATCCACATGAAGAGGCCGGCCAGTTGCTGATCCTCGAGCGGGGTGAGACCCCACTCCGCCGCCTGGGACGTCTGCGCCGGATAGATCGGCCTGCGGAACAGGGCGAGCAGAATGCCGAGAAAGCCCGTGTGGAGCGAGGTCACGAAAAGGTAGAACACCGACGCGCCGTAGGTGCGTTCCCGGCCCATGAGGAGCGCGCGCCAGAACAGGAGGGCCGTGACGAAGAAGCTGAGATGCTGCAGCCAGTGGATCCAGGGATCCGCCAGGGCTGCCTCGTAGAGTCCGGGGGCGTGCCAGATCCAGAGCGCCAGGCCATGGAGCAGCGTCGCCGGCAGCGGGGTGGTGAGCCAGAGCCACGCTCGCGCCACGACGGGCGACTGGCCCCATCCGCCGATGCGCGACCGCAAGCGTGCCGGGAAGGCCCAGAGCATCGCCACCGGCCGGCCTAGGACGAGGAGCGGGGCTGCGGCCGTCATGAGGATCTCGTGCTCGATCATGTGAGCGACGAACAGGCGCTCTCCCAGCCAGTGCAGCGGCGCAACGAGCGCTGAGACGAGCAGCAGCCAGCCGGCGGCGAAGCACAGGGCCTGCCAGATCCTGACGCCCCGCCCGACGCCGGCCCGGCGCCAGAGATGGGCCGTACCGACCGCGTACAGGGAGCCCGAGACCGTAAGCGGGAGGGTGACCCACGGATTCCAGGTCCAGGTCGCGGCTGTGTCGGTCCAGTGCACGTGGCCGGAATGGGCCTGCGCCTCCCCGGCCAGCACGAACAGCAGCAGGACGGCAATCGCTCTCATCGCTCGCACCCGTGGAAGACGAGTCCGGCTGCGCCTTGGAGAAGGATGACGAGCGTGAACAGGACCGCGATCGCGATGCCCATGAGGGCCACGAACCGGTGCGGCCGCCCAGCTCCGGTGGAATCAGGCGCCGGCGTCGGCGCCTCACTGGCATAGCCGCGCCACGAGAGGTATCCGCCGGCGAGGCTGATGACCGCCATGGCCGCGGCGAAGACAGGGATGAACGGCACCTGATGGGCGCAGACCCAGGGCACGGCCGCGTAGTTGACCTGCGTGTCGGCCAGCCAGGCGATCGGCCCGGCGAAGATGCCGGCGGATGGCAGACCGCGCGAGATCATTCCTGCCATGGGCTCACCACCATCTCGGGAACCAGTAGAGAATGACGTAGATCGGCAGCCACGAGGCCACGACGAAATACCAGTAGAAGGCATTGTCGCCCACGTCGGAGAAGCGTTTGCCGTGGCCGTGACGGGTGAACATCAGCACGGCGAGCACGATCGTGTCGCCCAGGTCGGTGATGAGGTGCAGCGTGTGCAGGCCGAGCAGGAGCCAGACCACGGACCCGTAGGCGTTCTGGTCCCAGCGCACGTGGAGCGTCCCGAACTCGAACACGCGGATGCCCAGAAGAGCCACGCCGATCACGCTCATGATCACGAGATCGCGGCGGGACCCCGCAAGGTCCTCCCGCTCCCCGTCCCGCTTGGCCATTTGGTTCGGCCAGATGCTGACGAGGAGGAGGATCGTGAAGAGGCTCGACCAGAGAAGATCCGGCGGCGGCGCGCTCAGCGGCCAGTTGCCGTTGATGAAGACGAGATAGAAATACATGCCCGCCGCAAGGGCAAATCCCATGCCCTCGGCGGCCGCGAACCCCACCGTGCCCCACCAGATCGGGCTGCGCGGGCCGTAGGCATAGGCCGGCAGGTGCCTGGCGTTCAGCACGATCCGATGCGGCAGCATGGCGTCGCGCGAATGAGCGTCCATCGTCATCGCTCGTCCTCCGTGCTCGGCTTGGGCCAGAACCACCCCATGAGCGTCACCGCGAGCGGAATGCTGCCCCACACCAGAGCCCAGGGCGTGAACATGGAGCCGACGAAGAGGATCGTCGTCGCGATCGCCGCCATGAACGGCCAGATCGAGGGCTCGGGCGTCGACTCCCGCAGGTCCGCGCGCCCATGGGTAATCGTCGAGACGATCTGCTCCCGGTTCTCGACGCTCAGGCCCGCGACCACCGGAAGGCTGCCGCGGTGGGCCCAGAGCGGCTCGCGATTGGTCACGACGGGAATGCGGTCGAAATTCTGCGGCATGGGCGGCGAGGCCGACGCCCATTCGAGGGTTCCGGCATTCCAGGGATTGGGGCCGGCCAGAGGGCCGCGGCGGGCGCTGGACACGATGTTGTAGAGGAAGAGCACGAAGCTCCCGAAGAACAGGACCGCCCCGGCCGAGGAGAGGAGGTTCAGGTTCGCCCAGCCCATTTCCGGCAGATAGGTGTAGACCCGGCGCGGCATGCCCATCAGGCCCGTGATGTGCATGGGAAAGAAGGTGACGTTGAAGCCGATGAAGGCGAGCCAGAAATGCCATTTGCCGAGCCGCTCGCTCATCATGCGGCCCGTGAATTTAGGGAACCAGTAGTACACGGCGGCGATGAGCGGGAACACGTTGCCGCCGATGAGCACGTAGTGGAAATGGGCGACCACGAAGAACGTGTCGTGGACCTGGGTGTCGAGCGGCACCGAGGCCAGCATGATGCCCGACAATCCTCCGGCCACGAAGATGAAGAAGAACCCCAGGATGAACAGGAGCGGCGCGCGGAACACCGGCCTTCCATCCCACAGGGTCGCGATCCAGCAGAAGATCTGAATGCCGTTCGGGATGGCGATGAGCATGCTGGACGCGGTGAAGAAGCTGGCGCCGAGCTGCGGCAGGCCGGTGGTGAACATGTGATGCACCCACAGGCCGAAGGACAGGAAACCGGTCGCGATGAGGGACAGCACGAGGGCGATGTAGCCGAAGGCCTGGCGCCGGGAGAACGTTACCACGATGGCCGAGACCCAGCCCGTGGCCGGCAGGAAGATGATGTAGACCTCGGGATGGCCGAAGAACCAGAACAGGTGCTGGTAGAGCAGCGCGTCGCCGCCTTCCGCCGGGTTGAAGAAATGCGTGCCGACGAGCCG
Source organism: Microvirga yunnanensis (assembly GCF_025460875.1). NCBI lineage: Bacteria > Pseudomonadati > Pseudomonadota > Alphaproteobacteria > Hyphomicrobiales > Methylobacteriaceae > Microvirga > Microvirga yunnanensis. Next base: position 15,150 of record NZ_JAMXFI010000124.1, on the reverse strand, counting down.
GTCCATCATCAGGGTGGCCGACGCGGTCACAACCGCAGGCAGAGCGAAGATGATGACGAAGGAATTGATGAGCTCGGCCCAGACGAACAGAGGGATGCGATCGAGAGTCATGCCGGGGGCGCGCAGCTTGAACACCGTCACGATGATCGAGATCGCCACCGCGATGCCGGACACCTCCGTGAAGGTGATCATCTGCGCCCAGAAATCCGCCCGCTTGCCGGGAGAGAACTCCGGACCGGAGAGCGGAACATAGGCAAACCACCCGACATCCGGGCCGATGTTGAGCATGAACGCGACCCAGATCATGAGGCCGCCGAAGAGATAGACGTAGTAGGAATAGGCGTTCAGGCGCGGGAACGCGATGTTGCGCGTGCCCACCATGAGCGGCACCAGATAGACCGCGAAGGCCTCGCCGATCGGCACGCCGAAGAGGAACATCATCGTGGTGCCGTGCATGGTGAAGAGCTGGTTGTAGAGATCCGGCCCGACGAGCCTGTTCTCAGGGACAGCCAGCTGCATGCGCATGACCACGGCGGACAGGCCGCCCAGGAAGAGGAAGAGGATCGCCGTGACGATGTAGCGGCGTCCGATGATCTTGTGATCCACCGTGGACAGGGTGCCGACGAGCCCCCTGTCGGTGCCCCAGGTCTTGGCGAGCCGCGCCGTCAGCTCGGCTCCGTCCACCTGATCGTCGCGCAGCTCATCGGGGCTCGGAGGCGCATCCGCCTCGCTCTGCACGCCGGGAAGGCCGCCGCGCTCCCCCGTCGCAAGTCGCGAGATCTCGGGGACGGCGTCGAGATCGTGGGGTGTGATCGCCCGGGTCACTTCAGCCCCTCCAGATAGGTTGCGAGAGGCTGAACCTCGTCGGGATCGAGCTGGATCGTCGGCATGTTCACGCCCGGCTTGACGCCGTGCGGGTCCACGATCCAGGCCGCGATATTCCCCCGCGTCGTCTCCAGGGTTCCGGCGCCGATCGTGCGGCGGCTTCCCACATGGGTCAGGTCCGGGGCGACCTTGCCGCCGGCATCCGTGCCGCGGATCTGGTGGCACATGACGCAGGGCTTGGACATGAAGATCTCCATGCCGCGCTGCCGCTCGTCATCGGTCGGCGGTATGGCGGAGGAGATCTGCTGCTCGCGCCAGCGCTCGAAATCCTCCTTGCTCTCGGCAACCACGAGCAGACCCATATGGGCGTGCTGAAGGCCGCAATACTCCGCACATTGTCCGCGGTACACGCCCGGACGATCCGCCTGGATCTGGATCTGGTTCTGGCGGCCGGTGATCGCATCCATCTTGCCGGTGAGGCTCGGAACCCAGAACGAGTGGATCACGTCGGAGGATTCGAGCTTGATCAGCACGGGCTCGCCGACCGGTATGTGGATTTCGTTGGCCGTGGTGAAGACACGGTTCGGCTGGGCGTCCTCGTAAGTCACCTGCCACCACCATTGCTGTCCCTTGACCAGGAGCGACAGGCCCCCGTCCTTGTGGGCGAACAGTACTTTCTGGGCCGCATAACTGAGGCCCGTCAGGGAAACCACCGTCACGAGCGTCAGGGCGATGGCGATCGAGATCGTGACGGTCATGCGCCGCTCGGTTCCGGGATCCGTGGCCAGCGGATCCGCATCGGCGGCGCGCCGTCTGCGCAGCGCCAGGACAAGGGCGATCATGGTCAGGACCCACACCGTGGCGAGGACGGCAACGAAGATCCAGAACATGCGGGCCAGGGCGCCCGCGGCAGGCCCGTGGGCGTCGAGGGCCGATTGCCAGCCCTGACAGCCTCCGAGCGGCAGGAGGGCCAGGACGAGAAATGGACCAATCCTCCTCATCACCGCCTCATTGCGGCATCTGGGCGGAGGGCGGGATCTGACCGCCGTCGATCACCTCGCCCGGCGGCCGGCGCTGCTCGGCCGGACCGGGACTCATATCGTCCTTGCGGCTCGGCGCTGCCGGCTTCGGCACGTTGCGACCCATGGACCGGATATAGGCCGCGATCTGCCAGATCTGATCGTCCGGGATCTTGCCGCGGAACGACGGCATGCCGTTCGGCCGACCTTCCCGGATCGTCTGGACGATATTCTCGATCTGCCCGCCATAGATCCAGCGGTCGTCCATGAGCGCCGGTCCGGAATCGCCGCCGCCATTGGCATGGCAGCCGTTGCAGTTGAACCACGTATACAGGCGCTGGCCCTGCGAGATGTGATAGGCGTTCTCCTCGTAGTCCTTGCCCAGGCCCGACCTCTGCTCGGTCGGCCCGCCAGGCCCTGCCGACAAGGGCACCAGCGCAATCTTCTCGTTCGTCTCGGCCGTGACCGGGTTGGACCGATAATCGCGGTCCTCCCTCTCGCAGGCGGCAAGGACGACGGCGGCGAGCGACAGGATCAGAACCGTTCTCATGGCGTGCGCCCTGCCTGCTTCATGCCGGTGTCGAGACGCGGGACCCCGTAGGCCGCAAGAATGGCATCCACCTCCGGCCGGTGCCGGGCGAGCGCTGCATCGACCTCCTGGCGCAGGGACTCATCCTCCTTTCGCACGGCCATGGAGATATCGAACGCCATGGGAAGCTGCGGCCCGTCGAAGATCGGTCGCACCGGGGTGACATTCAGCGGAACGGTTTCGCGCCCTGCGAAGTAGCCCCCGAGGGGTCCCCAAACCACCGCGACGTCGATATCGCCGTTCGCCAGGGCCTTGAGGATCCGCGCCGGCGGATCGGGTTCGTTGTAGTCGCCATAGATCATGAAACCGCGCACGTTCTCCACGATGCCGCGGCGAGAGAGGGCATGCGCCGGCGGCGTGTTCGAGCCGTCGTCGCCGATGAGGTGAACGCCGATCGTGACGGCGCGCAGAGCCGGATCGTTGAACGACACGATCTCGGGACCGCCCGCGCGCGTGACGAAGACATAGGACGACCGGTAGTACGGCGCTGTCGTCCGCACGCCTTCGAGATTCGCCGGGAGACCGGGCACCAGATCGCAGATCTCGGTCTTGAGCGTGTTGCGCAGGAAGCCGCGGCGCTGCGCCCACCAGGTGTAGCGGACCTCGGCGCCGAGTTCCCGGGCGATCAGGGAGACGATCTTGTTCTCGAAACCCTCGGCCGCTTCGTTGGAGAACGGGAGATTGTTGGGATCGGCGCAGACGCGAAGCTCCCGCGCCTGAACGCCGCCGGCCATGACCAGCAGCGCGGCAAGAGCGGCACCTTTAAGGAAGCTTGAACACATAGAGCGTTCCTCCCTTGGTGGTGACGTTCTTCAGGTCCCGCACGGCATTGACGAAGCCTTTGGCGGCCGAGCTGTCGCGGGGGTCGAGATCGCCCGAGACGATCGCCCCGGCCCAGCCGCCGACGCCGGAGAGAATGGCCACGTACTGCTTGCCATCGGGTCCGCGATAGGTGGTCGGCTGGCCGATGATTCCGGAATCGACCTTGAACTGCCACAGCACCTCGCCGGTGCGCGCATGCACGGCTTTGAACCAGCCCTCCATGGTGCCGTAGAACACCACGTCGCCGGCCGTGGCGAGGGCGCCGCTCCAGAGCGGGAAGCGCTCGTTGATGGTCCAGAGCTCCTTGCCCGCCTGAAGATCCCAGGCGGAGAACTCGCCCATATGGCCGCCGGGGCCGGGATACATGCGGACTTCCGCGCCCACGTAAGGCGTGCCGGCGATGTAGTTCGGCTCGACGCTCTCCCAGTCCATGCACATGTTCATGTGCGGGATGTAGAGAAGACCGGTCTTGTGGGAGAACGCGCTCGGGTTCCAGTCCTTCGCGCCGGGCGCGGTCGGGCAGATGTCGCGCACCACCCGGTTGTTCACCGGCTCCTTCTCGGAGTTGTACGCGATGCGGCCCGTCTTGAGGTCGACGCCCGTCACGGCCGTCAGCGCGTGGAACGGCTTCGCGGACAGGACCTCGCCCGTGGTCCGGTCGATGATGTAGAGAAAGCCGGTCCGGCCCGGATGGACCAGCACCTTGCGGGGCTTGCCGTCCCATTCCATGTCGAGGAGGATCAGCTCGTTGATGTTGTCCCAGTCATGGAGATCGTGCGGCGCGGTCTGGTAGAACCAGCGTGCCTCGCCGGTATCGGGATCCCGGGCGAAGATGCCCGCCGTCCACTTGTTGTCGCCGGGGCGCTGGTTGGGGTTCCAGGGACCCGGATTGCCGGTGCCATGGTAGAGAAGGTTGAGGTCCGGATCGTAGGACAGCCATCCCCACACCGTGCCGCCGCCTTGCTGCCAGGCATCCGCCGGCCAGGTGGTGACGCCGAGGTCCTTGCCCTTGTCGCTGTCGTAGAAGGGCTTGAAGGTCGGCCCGATCTTCACGTCCTGATCCGGACCGGTGTTGTAGGCCTTCCAGACGCTCTGGCCGGAATTGATGTCGAGGGCCTGGATCCAGCCCCTCACGCCGTACTCGCCCCCGGAGATACCGACGATCACCTTGTCCTTCACGACCAGGGGCGCCATGGTCATGGTCTCGCCCCGGTTGATGTCGCCGAGCTTGGTCTTCCAGACCTCCTCGCCCGTCTCGGCGTTCACCGCCACCACATGGGCGTCCAGGGTCGTGAAGACGATCCGGCCGTTGGCGAAGGTAGGCCCCCGGTTGACCAGGTCGCAGCAGGCCACGCCCTGGGCGGCCGCGGCCGGCTTCGGGTTGTACTGCCATTTCATCGGCGCGCCGGGCTGCGTCAGGTCCAGGGCATAGAGAATATTGGGATAGGGAGAGAGCACGTACATCGTGCCGCCGACCACGAGCGGCGCGGATTCCTGTCCCTTGTTGACGCCGGTGGAGAAGGTGAAGGCTACCTGGAGGTTCTTGACCGTCTCGGTGTTGATCTCGGACAGATCGCTGTAGCGCGTGGACGCGTAGTTCTTCTGCGGGATCGTCCACTGGCCGTCTTCGGGCGTGGCAGCGAAGGATGGCGCGGCAGGCTGCGGGGGCGTGGACTGGGCCAGAATCGGGGAGGCAGGCTGCAAGATCAGCGAGAGCGCCAGAACGAGGGCAAGACGAACTCCACCCAAGATGGTCCTCCGGAACGCTTGGACGCGCCGCGTCGGCTGCGGCTCGACTCTAACTGTGGCGCTTCAGGTATGTTCCCGAAAATGTGATCCTAACGTAAGGGAACTTCGATGAGGGCCTCAGCGCCAGTAATCCCGCACCGGAATCCCGTAATCGTTGGCGGCGGCGACAAGAATGTAGGCGCCGATAGCCGTCAGGAGCCCGATCAGGAGAAGGGTCACCAGAAAGCCCGGCTCGCGAAAAACCCGTAAATCCTTTCGCAACGAACTGGTCTGCGGCTCTGTCATGGTCGATCACCGGTACGGTTCCTGCCATGGGGCAACCGTGAAGCGAGGCCTCCTGTTCCCGCGGCACGATCAGGCCCCCTCGGCGATGCGGCGCGCCCAGAACCCGCGGCCGGGATCATAGCCCCAGACCCCGAGCGCGAAGAAGACCGCGAGGGCGAGGATACAGACGGCGAGTGCCACGGGCTCGAACCGCAGGTAGAGCGCGAAGCGGATCAGCTCGACCGCGTGGGAGAACGGGTTGAGCCCGGCGATCGCCGCGAGGATCGGGCTGACCTCCTCGAGGCGCCAGAGAGGGTAGAGCGCCGTCGAGGCGAAGAAGAGCGGAAAGATGACGAAGTTCATGACGCCGGCGAAATTCTCCAGCTGGCGGATCATGGACGAGAGGGCAAGACCGAAGGCCGCCAGCATCAGGCCGGCGAGGCCGAGGGCCGGCAGCGCCGCCAGGTAACCGAGCGCGGGCGGCCGCACGTCCCAGAAGCGCGCGAGGACAAGAAACAGATACACGATGGGCAGCACCGTCACGGTGTTGGCGAGCAAGCGGGCGCCGAGCAGCCACCAGCGTGGCAATGGGGCGGTCAGGAGCACCCGCATCGACCCCATCTCGCGATCGTAAACCATGGAGAGCGAGCTCTGCATGCCGTGGAACAGCAGCATCATTCCGACGAGTCCGGGGACGATGTAGACTTCGTACAGGATGTAGGTCTGGTAGGGCGGGATGATCGAGAGCCCGAGCACCGAGCGGAACCCCACGGCGAAGATACCAAGCCAGACCAGCGGCCGCACGACCGCCGCGGCCAATCGCCCGCGTTGCCCGACGAGACGCAGCATCTCCCGATGCATGATGCCGATCAGGGCACGCAAGGCATAGCGCATCTTCATGACGGCCCTCCCGTGATCCGCAGGAAGGCTGCTTCGAGGGCGGCGCTTGGTGCGAGGTCGCCTGCCCTTCCGTCCCAGTGCACCCTCCCCTGGTGCAGGACCACGAGCTGATCCGAAGGCTCGACCTCGCCGAGCATGTGGGTGGCCCAGAGAACACCCAACCCGTTGCGGCAGAGGTCGCGCACATGGGTCAGGAGCAGCTGGCGGGCGGCAAGGTCGAGACCGGCGGTCGCCTCGTCGACGATCAGGAGCCTGGGCCGATGCAGAAGCGCCCGCGCAATTTCCACACGCCGGCGCAGACCGCCCGAGAGGGACCGCACCTTGTCGCCCTGGCGGTCGCCGATGCCGAAGCGCTCCAACTCGTCGCGCGCCCGCTCCCGCGCCTCCCGGCGCGAAAGCCAGTGCAGGGCGCCATGATAGGTCAGGTTCTGACCGACGGTGAGATCCAGATCCAGGGTCGGCATCTGGAAAACGACGCCGAGGCGGGCGAGTGCCGGGAGCGGGTCACGGCGGATCGAGTGGCCGAAGATGCGGATATCGCCGTGCTGCGCATTGTAGAGTCCCGTCACCAGGGAGATGAGCGTCGTCTTGCCGGCGCCGTTCGGGCCCAGGAGCACCGCGAAGGAGCCGGGTTCCACCGACAGATTCACCTCGGACAACGCCCGACGTCCGCCGAAGCCGTGGCTCAGGTTGTCGATGGCAAGGGCCGTCATGGCGCGACGACGAGCCCCCAGGGCGAGCGGCCGACCCCGATGGTCTTCACCACCTCCCTGTTGTCGAGATCGACCACCGAGACGTCGCTCGAATTGCCGTTGGCCGTGTAGAGCCGTTTCCCATCCGGCGAGAGGGCGATGTGCCAGACCCGCTGACCGACAAGATAGGTGCGCAGCACCTTGAAGGTTTTCGCGTCGATCTCGGCGACGCGGTTCGCGGGACCCAACGCCACATAGGCGCGGGAGCCGTCGGGCGTCAGCTGAATGCCGACCGCCTGCACGAGCTCGCGTGGAACCCCCGGCACCTCGAAGCCGATCCTGGCCAGAAGCTCGCGCGTCCCGGCGTCGAACACCTCCACGGTTCCGCGCAATTCGGACGAAACCCAGATCTGACGGCTGTCGCCCGAGACCTGCGCCACCCGCGGCCGCGTGCCGACGAGCACGTTGTCGACGAGTTCGAGCGTCTGCGCATCGATCACGTGGAGCATGCTCGTGGTCTCCGAGGTGTTCACGACGAAGCGGCCGTCCGGGCTGACGCCCATTCCCTCCGGTTCGACGCCCACCTGCACCTCGGCGACGATCCGCCGTTCGGGAATGTCCAGGACGGACACGAGGTTGTCGTTTTCGTTGGCCACGAACAGACGGCGCCCGTCCGGATGCAGCACGAAGAACTCCGGATCCTCGCCGGACGGCAACGAGCCGTCCACGCGTCGGGATTTGAGATCCACCACATCGATCCGGTTGTCGTCGCCCACCGCCACGTAGAGCGTCTGCCTGTCCGCGCTCAGCCCGATGCCCCGCGGCCTGCGCCCGACAGGAATCGTACCGGTCTGGTCCAGGGTCGTCCCGTCGATGATCGAGACGGTGTTGTCCTGCTCGTTCGACACATAGACCGTCTCGGCAAGAGCCGCCTGGAGGCTGAGCGCGATGGCCAGCACTGCGACGATCAGAGCTTGCATCCGCTCTCCTCCCGGTCCGTCCCCAGCGTATCGAGTTCGGATCCACGGTGCAGATAGCCCGTCTGCGGCGAGACGGAGACGAGAAGCCGAGGCCCCGCGATGAGGATCGGCTGTCGCATCTGCCCGTCCCAGGCCCGGAAGCTCTGCCCCTGTCCCTTGAAGCCCGAAAGGATGAAATCCGGGCCGCGCAGGAAGGATGCGATTCCGGCCGGATCGATGCTGCGGGACCTGACAGCGGCTTCGCCGATGGCGCGCACCGCCGCCCAGGCGGCGTAATCGACGGCGCTCATCCGCCGGCCGGCGGATTTCTCGAGCCGGGACTGAAGCTGCGTCGCCCCCCATTGCTCCGCCACGGGGCTCCAGCCCGTGGCGACGAGCCCGTGGGTGCCGACGACGGGACGGGGCCGCGCCGTGCGGCCGGAGAGGAACTCGCCGAACTCGTTCGCCTCATCGGCGACGACGAGCACGTCGTGGTCGGCAACCTGGGTCAATGCCGGGATCTCGGTCTGCAGCGCCACATGGCCGGTATCCGTGCGCGCGTGGCCCGGCTTGAAGGTCCATTCCTTCTCGACGACGATCTCGGCCCCGAAGCGCGCAGCCGCGCGGCGGAACGCGTCGGCCTGCAGCCTGTCGCCGGACGTGCCGCCGGTCACGAGAAACCAGCGCCGCCAGCGCTTGGACATCAGGTACTGCGCGAGCGCGTCGGCCAGCATGGCGCGGCTCGGGATGGTGTGGAGCACGTTGGCGCGGCAGGATTCGTTGCGAAGCGCGTCATCCGGCGCGCGGGCGTTGATGAGCAGCATTTCACGGGCTTCGGGCACGGAGGCCGCTTTCAGCAGGAGCGACGCATCGAGATCCGAGACGACGAGGCGGATCCCTTGCCGCGCCAGCTCCCGGATGACGTCCTCGGGATGGCCGTCCTTCCCGACGCCGCGCTCCACGAGCGTGAAGCTCTGTCCCGTGAACCGGCCGGTGGTCGCGTTGTCGGAGAGACCCAGGCGCGCCCCTGCGATCCCCTGGTCCCGAATCGGCCGGTCGAGGGGCGAAACCGGCTCGACCGGATCGCGCTCCTGCGAGACGACCGCGATGGTGATGACGCCTTCCTCGGCCAGAGCAGGCGCAGACAGGAATATGGCGATCAGGACCAGCACGATCTTCATTCAGCGGCCCTCGCCTCGTGAAAGGGCCGGTCCTCGACGATCCGGGCCGGGGACCCGCCCAAGGTGATGACGCGATGGGCGAGGGCCGCCGCTTCGTGCCAGTGATGCGTGACGAGCAGCGTCGTCGGGCGCAGCCGGCGCACATGGGACGCCACAAGATTTTGCATCTCGCGGGACGTATCGTCGTCGAGAGACGCGAAGGGCTCGTCCAGGAGGAGAAGCTTTGGCTCCACCGCCAGCGCACGGGCCAGGGCCACGCGCCGCGCCATGCCGAGCGAAAGCTGATGCGGGTAGACGTCTTCCGAGCCCGCCAGACCGATCTGACGCAGCCATTCCCCGGCCTTTGCGGGCTGGTCTGGAAGAGCAAGCTCGAGATTCCGGCGCGCGGTTCGCCACGGGAGAAGGCGCGGCGTCTGGAAGAGATAGCCGACGGGCTGCCGCAAGCCCGTGACGGATCCCTCGAAATCCGTGTCCAGCCCGGCCACGATCTGCAGGAGGCTGGACTTGCCGATGCCGGATGGCCCCACGATAGCGCAAACCTCGCCGTCGGCGAGTTCGAGCGCCAGGTTGTCGAACAGCACGCGAGGCGGAGCACCGCCTTGCGCCGGATGAATCTTCCGGGCGATCATGATCCGAATCGTCATCGACGCCACCGTCCCGAGCGGCGTTCGAGCGGCGCGAAGAGAACGGCCTCGATGAGCAGGACACACAGGACGAAGGCCGCCGCATAGGCCATGACCCGCGGCACGTCGAAGAGCTGAAAATAGCTCTGCAGCTGGAACCCGACCCCGTTGGAGCGTCCGAGCAGCTCGACCACGAGAACGATCTTCCACACCAGCGCGAGCCCGTTGCGGGCTGCGGCCAGGGCATAGGGCGCCAGTTGAGGCGCAATGACCTCGCGCAGCGTCGTCCATGCGCCGAAGCGGTAGACCTGCGCGACGTCCGTGTAGTCCCGGTCGAGGGCTCTCGCACCTTCCCGAAGCGTCACGGCGACGTTGGGGATCTTGTTGAGCGCCACCGCCACCAGGAGCGCGGTCTCGACCAGGCCGAGCCACACATAGGTCAGGATGATGATCACCAGCGCCGGCACATTGAGCAGGATGACGAGCCACGGATTGAGCCAGCGGTCGAGCCATCCCAGGCGCCCGAGGGCGACGCCCAGGGCCGTGCCGGCGACCATGGCAATCCCGAAGCTGATGCCGACCCGCGCCATGGTGATGCCGAGGTGATGAAGCAAGGGTCCGTCGACGGCCTCACGGACGAGGCTCTGCAGCACCGCCAGGGGACCGGGAAACAGCCTGCTCCCGGCCCAGCCGGCCCCAATCTGCCACAGGCACAGGAAGAGCAGGACAGAGGCAATGCCCTGCCATGCCCCCCTGCCCTCGACCTCAGCACCACGCATCGACGGCCTCAATAGGAGATTGCGGGCCAGAAGGTCCTCGCATCCAGTGCCCTCGACGACCCGACCAGCTTGTCGCCCCCGATCCTCACGAGAATAGCATAAAGATCGGCGCAAGCCCGTCTCTCGGCTTCGGACCACCGATCCGGAATCCCGCTGCGAAACCCATCCTGGAGGGCCGCCAGAGCCGTCGGGTCGTCGGTGCCGATCTGCGGGGCCAGACGGATCCACTCGTCCCGCGAGCCGGCCAGCAGCGCCTTCGCGTCCCAGGAAGCCGCGACGAAGCCCTGAAGGGCCGCATCCGCGCGGACGGCCCAGCCTTCCCGAAAGGCATAGCCCAGCATCGGCACCTCGTGATCGATGCCGAGGCCCCGGATCATGTCGTCGACGGACAGGAGCGCTCTGGCGCCCTCGGCCTCCAGGCGGGCCGCATAGTGCCAATAGGTCAAGACGGCGTCGATGCGGCCGCGGGACAGTTCCTCGTTCAGGAGCGGCGGAGCTCCGAAGACCGGCTCGACGGCCTCCGCGACATCGACGCCGAGTTCCTTCTGCGCATAGGCCCGGAGGAGCAGCCAGCTCTTGTCGAGGGGTCCGCCTGCAATACCGATGCGCTTGCCCTTGAGATCGCGGAGGCTTCCGATCTTGGAATCCGGCGGGACCATGAGCGCGCCGACAGCCCGTGAATAGGGAACGAAGCTGAAATCGGCCCCCTCGCTCCGCTGGCGGGCGACCCAGGGCCAGTCGGTGACGATCACGTCCACCGCGCCCGCCTGCAGGGCGACCTTGGCGGCCTCGTTGGAGGCGAACTCGACCGGCACGACCGTGATGCCGTGCTTCCGGTCGAGCCCGTGATGGCGGAGGGTGTCGATCTCCCAGGCGACGGTGCCGAACCTGAGCAAGCCGGCCCGGACCGCGCGGTCTTCCTGGGCCTGCGCGGGTCCGAGGGCGAGCAGGACGAGGATGAACCAGGCAATTCTGACGCGCATGGTCGCACTCGGGGCAAACAACAGCCCCAGTCAACGGTCAAGCTTTGGATTGGTTCCCAATCCTGATCGCCATCCTGAAACCGGAGGCTGAACCGTTGGTCATGGTGCCGATTGCAGGGCCGCCAGGGCCCATGGCCTTCACTCAGCGAAGCATCGCCCGCCGCCATTTTCCAGGGCTCGCGCCGACGCAGCGCGTGAAGACGCGGGTGAAATAGCTCTGGTCGCCGAAGCCGCAGATGAGCGCGATGTCGGCCAGGGGCAGGGTCGAGGACACGAGAAGGCTCTTGGCCTCCTGCACGCGGATCTGCGTCAGGTAGTGATGCGGGCTCATTCCTGTCGTACGGCGGAACGCCTTGGCGAAGTAGCTTGGCGTGAGACGGCATTCGCGCGCGATGTCGGCGATGGTCAGACGGGCTGCAAGCCGGGAGTGCATGATGTCCCTGGCGCGGCGCTCCTGCCACGGTGCGAGCCTGCCGTTGTCGGGAATCGCCGGGAGATGCACGCCCCCGTAGCCTTCCGCGAAATAGGTCAGCAGGCTCAGCGCCATCTGATCGACGAACAGTGGATTGGTCTGTGACAGTTCCGGAGGCGCCGCGAGAAGGAAGGCACACATCGATCCCAGGATCGTGTCGGTGGCGTCGGGCATGGCGCGCAGACTCGAGATCGGCGATGCGCCGCGCTCATAGGCCAGATCGTCGAGAGCCTCCTTGCGCATGTAGAACTGCACGCCGTCGAACGGTCCACGGATCCGGCTGCGGGGATCTTCCGACAGGTCGGCCGCGCTGACCGTCCCTGCCGCGAAGCCCCGCGCGTACCGCATGCGGCCGTTGAGCCAGAACTCGTGCTCCTCCACGTCCTTCAATTTATAGGTCGCGCTGAAGGCAGCCTCGGGCTCGATCAGGACCGTCCGTTCCCGATCCTGGCGCGTGCAGGTCAGCCGCGTCACGGCGAGGGAAAGGCGGTCGTCCTTCGAGACCTGCAGGATGCTCTGGGTGACCATCTCGACATGACGTCCGAGCCGTCGGCCGAACAACCCGGATTGCGTGTTTTCCTGAACAGCTGGCATGTCAACTCGCTTCAATCGATTGAGATCGTGGCCTGCAGGTTGGCCCCTCGGCTCGTCGCGATCCGCACGCGGCAGAGGGATCGGCGCTTATGTTATCTCCTCGGATTTGGGTCGCTGGGATGTCGGGAGCGGCAGAGACGGCAGGAGCAGCTCCAGCTCGCCGCGCCTCTCCTCGAGGGAGGGAGGAAGCTTCAAGCCCATGCCCAGCCTTTCAGGAGTTTCATCGATTGCGAACCCTGGCCCGTCGGTTGCGAGCTCCAGGAGAAGACCGCAGGTCGAACGGAAATTGACGGACCGATAATACACTCGATCCCTGGGCTCCGTCGCGGCGATTCCGTACCGGTCGTGGAGCGCACGCACAAGGGCATCCTGATCGAGGGAGTCGCGGGCCCGAATGGCAACATGATGAATGCTCCCTCCTCCCAGCTGGCCTCGCGGGAGAAGGCCGGCCTCGTCGAGCGTGATGGTGCCGCCCGGCTGGTCATGCGCCGTGAGGCGGACGAGATTGCCCTGGCGGCCTCTCTCGTTAAAGCCCAAAACCTCTCGAAACAACTCGCTCAGCGGATCGGCCCGGCGCACCTTCAACACAAGATCGTGAAGGCCCTGGAGCGCGTAGGCGGCAGGCACATCAGCACGGTTCCAGCCGGCTGGCGCCGCGGGTGCGTCTGCCTCCACGAGGGACAGCATCGCGCCATCCGGATCCTCGAAGGTGAGACATGGTTCGCCGAACCCCGTCCGTTCCAGCCGGTGGGGAACACCCGCTTCCCGAAAGCGCCGCTCCCACCAGTCGAGCGCTCCCGGGGGAATGCGAAACGACGTCTGCCATGCCTCGCAGGCGCCGCGCCTGCCGCGGGGCACCCGCTGCCACGGGAACAGGGTGAACAGGGTGCCGGGCCGGCCGACATGGTCTCCGAAGCAGAGGTGGAACGTGCCCGGATCCTCGTGGGACACCGTCCGCTTGACGAGCCTCATGCCGAGGAAACACGCATAGAAGCGGCAGCTCCGCTCAGCGTCGCTCGAGATCAGCGTCACGTGATGAAGGCCGCGTCCGGCCATGGCTGCACTCCGGTGTATCGTTTCCGCCACCCTATCGACTGGCCATCGCGTTTGTCTCGTCCTCTTTCGCCCGGCGTTGACACTTTCCTGAACGCCACGCCCGAATCGTCCAAGTCCGTTTCATTTTCGACAAGATTATCGAGACCAATGGCTCGATTGTCCTCCGGCAGCCCTCACCAGAACAGGATCGATCATGTCCGTCAAAGCATCCCCCACGCCCGGCTCGAAACTCATCAACCCCGACGATCATGCTTTGATCCTCATCGACTTCCAGTCCCAGATGTCGTTTGCGACGAAATCGATCGATGCCGTGAACCTGCGCAACAATGCAGCCATGATCGCCCAGGCTGCCGCCGGCTTCAAGGTTCCGACGATCCTGACCACCGTCGCGGAGAAGAGCTTCTCGGGACCGATGTTCTCCGAGGTCACGGACACCTTTCCGGGCCAGAGGCTTCTCGACCGCACGTCGATGAACACCTGGGAGGACGCGGCCGTCATCGACGAGGTGAACCGGATCGGCAAGAGCCGCCTCGTCTTCGCGGGTCTCTGGACGTCGGTCTGCATCGTCGGCCCGACGCTGTCGGCGCTCGATCAGGGCTTCGAGGTCTATGTGGTGACCGATGCGTGCGGCGATGTCTCGACCGAAGCGCACGAGCGCGCGGTGGAGCGCATGATCCAGGCCGGCGTCCGGCCGATGACCGCCCTGCAATACCTGCTCGAGCTGCAGCGCGACTGGGCCCGGACCGAAACCTACGACATGACGACGGGAATCGCGAAGAAGTACGGCGGCGCCTACGGCCTCGGCATCATCTACGCCAAGACCATGTTCGGCGCGAGCGAAGGCGCCCACGGCGCCCCGGCGGCCGCGGCGGAATAGCCGCCCCTCCGGCGGGTGCGGGGACCGTCCCTGCACCCGCACCATCCTGATCGATGTCCCGTCGACTGCCATGCGCGGACGACGCGAGCGAAAGCCGGCTATGTCCATGCCTCATGATCGTCGTACCGTGCTCGCCGGCCTTGGCGCATTCGGGGCCGGATTTGCTCTTTCCAAAAGCCTGGAGGCCCAGACGATGAAAACGTCCGCCGACATGATCCTGTTCAACGGACGGATCACGACCCTCGACCGTCAGGCGCCCGAAGCGGCTGCCGTGGCCATCCGGGACGGACGCTTCCTCGCCGTCGGCGACGAACGGGAGATCATGACCCTGGCCGCCCCCGACACGCGCCGCGCGGACCTGAACGGCCGCCGGGTGATCCCCGGCCTGATCGACAGCCACATGCACATCATCCGCGGCGGCCTCAACTACAACATGGAACTGCGCTGGGACGGCGTCCGCTCCCTGGCCGACGCCATGCGGATGCTGAAAGATCAGGTTGACCGCACGCCGGCCCCGCAATGGGTGCGTGTGGTCGGCGGCTTCACGGCGCATCAGTTCGCCGAGAAGCGGCTGCCGACCCTCGATGAGATCAACGCCGTCTCGCCCGACACGCCCGTCTTCATCCTGCACCTCTACGACCGTGCGCTGCTGAACGGCGCGGCCCTGCGGGCCGTCGGCTACACGAAGGACACGCCGAACCCGCCCGGCGGCGAGATCCAGCGGGATGCGCAGGGCAATCCCACCGGCCTGCTCATCGCCAGGCCC
>NZ_JAMXFI010000123.1:0-24289 GCF_025460875.1 Microvirga yunnanensis | reverse complement strand
AAGTGGACCCACTTTTGGGATCGATCCGATGCTCACTTCCTGAAGCGGCGCATCGTTCGGAGCGGACCCAGCGGGCCGCGCAAGCGAAAACCGGGTCCACTTTTCCGCACGATGCGCTAGGCGGGCACCGCCGTCGCCGGGCCGCGCCGCGCGATTCGGGCCCGGTCGTCCGCGGAGCCGTAGCGCCGGTCCAGGGTCCGGGTCGTGTCGGCCCAGTCGGCCATGGTCCTGACCTTGTCCATCTGCTCGGCCACGAAGGGGTCGGCGCGCCAGGCCTGCGCCCGCGGCCAGAGGACGTCCAGCGGCTCGTGAAGGACGTTGCCGATCTTCGCCTTGTAGATCGGGAAGGCCCGCAGCCCGCCATCGGGCTCGATCTGCAGAATGTCGAGGTCGACGAGGCTCGATCCGGGACGGGGCAGGAAATAGCGAACGTCCGTCACCGTGATGCGGGGACCGCCGTCGTGGCGGGCAGCGAAGCGCCGACCGACATCGATCATGCCGACCAGCTCGTCGATGGTGAGGAGCCCGCTCGTCTCGAAGGCCCGCTCGGCCGCCAGGCCGGACGGGATGACGGCGCCGAAGCGGATGAAGTCGAGCCTCGGAAAGCGCTCGACGGCCGCATCGACGAAGCGCTCCAGATCCGCCTCCGCGGCGCCCGGGCGGGTCAGGGTGTAGTCGATCCCCAGCGTGTAGCATGCCTGGCCGGCGGCCCTGCGTTCATCCTTGACCCGGTGCAGGATGTCCAGCGCTCTCATGCCGCGCTCGAAGGCGCCGGCGCGCCCGCGCACGGCATCGTGGATGGCCGCGTCGGCGCCGTCGACGCTCACGGCCACGCCCGAGACCGCATCGGCCAGCGCGGCGGCGGACCTCTCCTTCATCGACCAGCCGGTCGTGAACAAGGTCACCTCGATGCCGGCATCATGGAGGCGTTTCATGGCCTCGACCGCCCAGGGGACGGACATGGGTTCGCCACCGCTGAACATCACGTTCTCGGCCTGCGCGCCGAGCATCACGTCGACGACCTGCATGGCCGCGGCCCGGTCCAGCGTGCGGGCCGGCCGGCGGCCGGACTCCGAATAGCAATGCCCGCACCTGAGAGGGCAGTTATAGGTAATGTCCCAGATGAATTTCCTGATTTTGACAGTCATTATTTGCGCTCCGAAGGATGCCCGGCGGCTCAAATGGAAGGAAGGGCAACGAAATGAAGTATCTTTCACACGTTATATAGATGCTACTGCGCGGTGGTTGAGTCTTCGCCTGGCGGCATGATATAACGATCAAATCCTAGGTTGTACTCATGCGAGAATGCCGTAGAGTCACCGGTATGAAGGTGTGTAACACAGTTACGTAAAATGATGTCGGGCCGAGGAACGGGCGTGGGAATCAGGGCTTTTGAGACAGCGGCGAAGCGCTTGCCCCGCCGGGCCGCCCACGTGGCGATCCGGGGTTATCAGCTGACGCTCTCCGGCCTGATCGGCCGCCAGTGCCGTCACCTGCCGTCCTGCTCCGACTATACCGACGAGGCGATCCAGCGGCACGGCTTCTGGCCGGGCGGCTGGATGGGGCTCGCCCGCATCTGCCGCTGCGGCCCCTTCGGCACCCACGGGATCGACCTGGTGCCTGAAACATTGCCCGACGGCGCGGCCTGGTATAAGCCCTGGGCCTATGGTCGCTGGCGGGGCGTCAACGCGCCTCGAGCCGCCTCGGCGATCACCTGCGATTCAGTCGAACCTGACGGCGGCTGAGCTCGCTCCCTCTCAACGCCCCGTCGGCCCCCGCTTACCTGCTCCGTTGGCAGGAGTGAGCCAGGAGAACCATCCGATGATTACCCTGACATTCCCCGATGGCGCCCAGCGCCAGTATGAATCCGGCGTCACCGGCCGGGAGATCGTGGAAGGCATCGCCAAGTCGCTCGCCAAGCGCACCGTCGCCATGGCGCTCGACGGCACGGTCGCCGATCTCGCCGATCCGATCACCCGGGACGCCAAGATCGAGTTTCTGAACCGCGAGGACCCGCGCGCGCTGGAGCTGATCCGGCACGATGCCGCGCACGTGCTCGCCGAGGCCGTGCAGGAGCTGTTCCCCGGCACGCAGGTCACCATCGGGCCGGTGATCGAGAACGGCTTCTACTACGACTTCGCCCGCAACGAGCCCTTCACGCCCGAGGACTTCCCGGCCATCGAGGCGAAGATGCGCGAGATCATCGCGCGCGACAAACCCTTCACCAAGGAGGTCTGGAGCCGCGGCAAGGCCCGGCAGGTCTTCAGGGACAAGGGCGAGACCTACAAGATCGAGCTCATCGACGCGATCCCGGAAGGCCAGGATCTCAAGATCTACGCCCAGGGCGACTGGTTCGACCTGTGCCGCGGCCCGCACATGACCTCGACGGGCAAGATCGGCAACGCCTTCAAGCTCATGAAGGTGGCGGGCGCCTATTGGCGCGGCGACTCGAACAACGCCATGCTGACCCGCATCTACGCGACCGCCTGGGCGAACCAGGAGGATCTCGACGCCTATATCCGCCAGCTCGAGGAGGCCGAGAAGCGCGACCACCGGCGGCTGGGCCGCGAGATGGACCTGTTCCATTTCCAGGAGGAGGGGCCGGGCGTCGTGTTCTGGCACCCGAAGGGCTGGACGGTGTTCCAGGAGCTGATCTCCTACATGCGCCGCCGCCTGAAGGGGACGTACAAGGAGGTCAACGCGCCGCAGATCCTGGACAAGTCCCTGTGGGAGACCTCGGGCCACTGGGGCTGGTACTCGGACAACATGTTCGCCGTGAAATCGGCCTCGGCCTTCCTGCGGCCGAACGATCCGGAGGCGGATCAGCGCGTCTTCGCGTTGAAGCCCATGAACTGCCCGGGCCATGTCCAGATCTTCAAGCACGGCCTGAAATCGTACCGGGACCTGCCGGTGCGGCTGGCCGAGTTCGGCGCGGTTCACCGCTACGAGGCGTCCGGCGCCCTGCACGGGCTGATGCGCGTGCGCGGCTTCACCCAGGACGACGCCCATATCTTCTGCACCGAGGAGCAGCTCGAGGCGGAATGCCTCAAGATCAACGACCTCATGCTGTCCGTCTATCGGGACTTCGGCTTCGAGGAAGTGGTGGTGAAGCTGGCCACACGGCCCGAGAAGCGCGTCGGCACCGACGCCATGTGGGATCATGCGGAGGGAATCCTGCGGCGCGTCCTCGACCGGATGGCGAAGGAGTCCGGCGGTCGGATCAAGACCGGCGTGAACGAGGGCGAGGGAACGTTCTACGGCCCGAAGTTCGAGTACACCCTGAGGGATGCCATCGGGCGTGACTGGCAGTGCGGAACCACGCAGGTGGATTTCAACCTGCCTGAGCGGTTCGGCGCCTTCTACATCGCTCCCGACGGCGAGAAGAAGCAGCCCGTGATGGTGCACCGGGCGATCTGCGGCTCCCTCGAACGGTTCCTCGGGATCCTGATCGAAAGCTATGCGGGCCACTTCCCGCTCTGGCTCGCGCCCGTGCAGGCGGTGGTCGCCACCATCACGTCCGAGGGCGACGAATACGCCATGGAGGTGGTGCGCGCCGCCGAGGCCGCAGGCCTTCGGGTGGAGGCGGACCTGCGCAACGAGAAGATCAACTACAAGGTCCGCGAGCACTCGCTCGTGAAGGTGCCGGTGCTTCTCGTGGTCGGCCGCAAGGAGGCGGCGGAGCGCACGGTCTCGATCCGCCGCCTGGGGAGCCCGAACCAGCAGACCCTGACCCTCGACGAGGCCCTGAAGGTTCTCGCCGCCGAGGCCGTCACGCCGGACCGCAGACAGGCGGCCGAAGCCGTCACCGAGCCGGAAGGACACGTGACCCTCGACGGGCATCACGTGGTCGAGCGGACGATCGCTTAAGACTGATCGCCTGCATGACAAAGGCGGCGCTTCCCGCAGGAGGCGCCGCCTTTCTCTTTTCCGGCGATCGACGTCGTCCCAAGGGCCCGTCCCACCATCTCGATCAGGTCAGGTGCAGCGCCTCTCGCATCCGGATCACCGGGACAAGCCCGGTGATAACACCCGCCACGTCATGGCCGGCCTTGTGCCGGCCATCCCTATAAGGTGAGGCGCGGCGCCTTATGGAAGCGGGATCACCGGGACAAGCCCGGTGATGACGTGGAGGGTGGTGTGAGCGGGTGATGATAGCCTCCACACATCATGGCCGGCCGGTCATCACCCGCCTCTCGCCGGCCATCCCGATGCGGAAAAGCGCGACGGTTGCCGCGGCAGATCACGTGGTCTGCCGCTGACGGCCCGTGGTGCGGCCGCCGGGCGCCGTGCCGGCCGTGGTGCCGGCGGTGCCCACGCCCGGGTTGCCCGTGGCCGCGCCCGCGTCGCCGGCTTCCGTTCCGGTGGCATGGGTTCCCTGCCGCTGGCCGACCCGCAGGTTGTTCTGCACGTGGCTGACGCCGGACACGGATTCGGCGAGATCCTCGGCCCGCCGCTTCTCGTTGCGGTCGCGGACGGTGCCCGTCAGGATGACCTCCCGGTTCTGGACCTGAACCTCGATCTCCGAGGCGTCGATCATGGCGTCGTCGGTCAGGCGCTCGCTGATGTCCTCCCGGATGCGATCGTCCGAGCGCTGGTAGCCTTTCGGGCCGCGGCCCTGATGCTCGCCCCGGCGGACCTCGCCGCGGCTCGCGGTTGCGTCGTTGCCGAAGCGGGTGTTGCCCGGACCCATGCCATAATTGCTGTGATCCCGGCGCTCGTTCACCAGGCTCCAGGTGCGCTCGCGATCCTGCATGCGGCGATCGTCCTCGCTGCTGTCGTCGCCGGGGCGGGCGCGCTCGCCCGTGATGGTGGAGGCGCCGAAGCGCTTGGGATGGTAGCCCCGGCCGGCCGAGCCGCGGCCGGCATATTCGTCGCCGTAGCCCTGATAGCCGTCGCCTCCGAAGCCCCCGCGCATGCGGGCGTTGCGCGCATTCTCCTCGCCGGGATAGCCGAAGCTCCCGAAGGCGGCGCGCACGTCGTCCTCCTCGCGGAAGCGGAACGGCTCGCGGCCTGCGTTGCGCGAGCGTTCGTCGCGGCCGCGCCGATCGTCATGGTAGTCGTGCGGGCGATGACGCCAGTCGTCGTCGCTTCTGAGGCGCCGGTCGAGCTCGCGCCGCTCGTCGCCGGTCAGGCGCGCTTCTCCGCCGCCGCGGGTCTGGTCCGCCCGCGACGATGTCGGCGTACCCGAGCGGTCGGGCTCCGACGGCGTGGAGATGCGGTGCAGGGCCCGGGAAGCGTCGCCCTCCCGATCGGTCGCGAGATCGCCCAGCGCCACGATGCCGACGAGATGCTTGTCGCGATCGACCACCGGCAGGCGGCGGATCTGATGGTCGCTCATCAGCTCCACGATGTGGTTGACGTCATCGTCGTCGAAGCACCACCAGACATTGTCCGACATGATGTCCCGCACGCGGGTGGTGTCGGGAGGCAGGCCTGCGGCGGTCGCCCGGACGGTGATGTCCCGGTCCGTCACCATGCCACGCAGCCGTCGTCCGTCGCAGACGGGCAGGACGCCGACATTCATTTCGTCCATGAGGCGCGCCGCTTCCTGGATGGTCCGGTCCGGACTCACCACGCGCACGTTGCGGGTCATGATCTCTGCGATTTTCATGAGCTTCCTCTCCAGCAAGATCACGCCTTGGGAGTTCAGGCTCATGAGCGGCGCGACCGGTGACAAAACATCGGACCCAAAAGTGGATTCCACTTTTGGGATCAATCCGATGCTTCAATTTCAAGCAGCGCATCGTCCGGTGCGGACCCGAAGGGCCACGCAAGTGAAAACCGGATCCACTTTTCCGCACGATGCGTCACCCTCGGTCAATGCCGCCGGGGCGGAAAGGTTCAGCGGGTTCAGGGGGTGGCGATGATCTCGACGTCCCGGTCGAGCCCGCTCTCGATCTTGAACTCGCGGGTATAGACCTTGCCCTCGTGCCGCGCGATCAGCACGTACTCGCCCTCCGCCAGGGTGACGGACGGAAAGGCTCCGATCGCTTCGCGGATCACGTCGCCGCCCGGGGTGAGCACGCTGAAGGCCGTGCCGGCGAACGCCTCGCCGCCGGCCGAACCGACCAGCTTCAGGATCACCGTGGCGGCCCGGTGGTTGAGGGTCGCCTCGGTGACGCGCCCGGATTCCACCTTCAGGTCGCTGCGCATGATGGCATTGGCGTCGCCGTAGGTGGACACCACGTGATACGTGCCCTCGGGCAGGCGGATCATGTCGTTCGCCCTGGCGTCGGCGATCACGAGGCGGCCTTCGGAGTTCTGCGCCTCCGGCACGTAGACCGAGAAGGTGACCCGGTTGGGCGCGATGGGGTTCCCGCTCACCGCGCCCTTGAGCTGGAGCGCCCCCGCATTGATGGCCAGCCGCTCATTGAGGTTGCCCCGCTGCACGCTGATGCGCTTCGAGGCGCTCGCGAAGCCGTACGCCACGTGGATGATGTAGTTGCCGGGCGAGAGGGTGAAGCTCGG
Source organism: Microvirga yunnanensis (assembly GCF_025460875.1). NCBI lineage: Bacteria > Pseudomonadati > Pseudomonadota > Alphaproteobacteria > Hyphomicrobiales > Methylobacteriaceae > Microvirga > Microvirga yunnanensis. The sequence goes on along the minus strand of NZ_JAMXFI010000123.1, from coordinate 17,821 downwards.
GGCCGGGCTCGTGGAGCGGGCGACGATGGTGGGCTGGGACGCGTCGCCGCGATCCTCGAAGATCCGCCAGACGAGGCCCGACCGGATCGGCTCGTTGCTGCCGGCAAAGGTCGCGCCGGCATTCAGGGTGACCTGCCCGACCTGGATCTGGGGCAGGCTCTGGGACATGGACGGCACCGACGGCGACTGAGCCGAAACGGAGCCGGCCGCCATAAGGCCGAGCAGGCCGAGAATCCAAAAGGGCTGTTTCACGAACAGGTTCATCGATCGAAAAAGGGCTTTCATTCGAGCGGCGAGGCGATCGCCGTCCGGATCGGCGCCTCGTCGCTTTTGACCAAATCGGCCGCCGCGGCAACCAGATTCTCGAGCGACATCGGCCGGAAGTGGAACTCGACCCGGTGCCGGCCGGGACCGATCTCGACGCCCCGGAACAGGAGATTGGCCCGCAGGACCGGCCGGCGCTCGCCGTCGACCCAGGCCTCCCAGCCCGGATAATGGATGTCGTGCAGCACCAGGATGCCGTTCTCGCTGCTCTCCACATCGAGCGTGACCGAGTTGCGCTGGTAGCTGACGATGCGCGCCTCTCCCTTGGCCCTGTCGCGGGCCGCACCCGCCGGTGCGTAGTATCCTTTGACCAGGGACATGCTGTCGTCGTCGATGAGCGCTTCGGTCTCGCGGTTGAACTCCGGCAGCTCCTCCTGGCCCAGCACGGCTTCCGAATCCACGGGCGTCACATGCTGTGCCACGTAGGCGCGCGGCACGGAGGTGTTGAGCCGATAGATCCACATCCGGCCGGTTCCATACACGACCTCCGCCCCGGTCAGGCGCGGGAAGTGGCGCGGCAGCTTCTCCACTGGCCGGTCGAGCACGATGTAGTCGAGCCCGAGCAGGCTCGCGAGCTGGCACTTGTAGCCGCGGAAGCTCGTCGGGAACCGGCGCAGGTTGGGGTCCTCCGCGTTCTCGCCGGGGCCGATGGCCCGCTCGTAATCGGCCAGCCGCAGCGGGTTGTACCCGATGATGTCCTCGATTCCGAGAACCATGGAGGCGTTCTGCCAGGCCCCCTTCAGGCCGAGAATCTCGACGCGGGGGTATTCACCCTGCGCATGGCGATCGGCGAGCTCCCGCTTGAGGATCTGCAGGCCCTGCAACTGCTCGGGCGGCAGCTTCGTGAACACCGTGTAGCGCTCGGCCGGCTCCGCGTTCAGGGCCGAGGCCGCATGGCGGGCGATGAGCTCCGCGCCGGTCAGGGTCACCAGCACGAGAGCCATGGCGCCGCGGGCAGCCGCGGACCCGCTGGCCCGGGTGATCGCGGCAACGGCCAAGGCCGCCACGGCGAGGCTCGCGGCGATCTCGGCCACCGCCGGGGAGACATGGCCTCCCTTGATGGCGAAGGCCAGGGCGCTCGCGATGGCCGCGACGAGGAGGCCTAGGGCCAGGAGCGGCAGGACGGCCCAGAGCCGTCCGAGCGACGCCCGGTTCCAGCGCGGGAGACCGTCCGTGGCATAGCGGTGGACGAGGTAGCCGGCCGCGAAGGCCAGGGCGATGTTGATGAGGAAGGTGGCGTCCGCGGGCCTGCGGTAGAGGTTCACCCCCGGCATGTGATCGAAGATGACCTCGAAGCCCGGCGTATAGCGCCCGAGGGCATAGAGCAGGGCTGCGAGGCCGACGATCAGGAAGAAGCGGAATTCGCGCGCGAACAGGCGCCCGCCCGCGATCCCGTGCCACAGGAGGAGGAGCGCCGGGATCGTGCCGACGAACAGGTAATTGGTGGCCCGGTCGGTCCAGGTGCCCTCGGACAGGCTGTGCCAGTCCGGTCCCCAGTAGTCGTAGGTCCAGCGCAGGGACCCGAAGACATTGCCGAACAGGATCGTCGCCAGGCTTTCGGGGGGCAGGGACCCCATGGCCGCGACCCCGAAGCCGAAGGACGGACGCGTCGACGTGGCGAGGAACTGCATCGTCAGCACGACCGGCACGGCGAGGAGCGCGCCGCCGACCAGGCCCATGAGGACGAGGAGCCCCAGCCGGGACCGGAGATAGGCGAGGGAATGCGGCGCGGCCCAGATCCGCTGCGCGGCCAGGCCGATGAGGGTGAGCGCGCAGAGGAAGGCGACCTGATCCCGGCCGATGACCATCATGGCGGCGCTCAAGGCGAACAGGAGGCCATAGACGTAGGAGCGGCGGTCGAGGGCTTCCTCCAGCAGCCAGAAGGAGAGGGGGAAGAAGCCGTAGCTGAAGATCATGCCCGTGTGCTGGAGCCGGGCCGTCGCGGAGCCGCCGAGCATGAACACGAGAGCCGCCGCCACGGCGCCCGCCGGGTGCCATCCCCGCCGGCGGAACAGGGGCACGAAGGCCAGGGCGCCGGGGAGGAAATGGGCGAACACGACCCCGTCGAAGAGCTCCATGGACGGTTCGGGGACGAGCCATCCGAACAGCAGCATGGTGGGCGTGAAGAGGAGGGACTGGGGATCGGCCGCTGACGGATGCCCGCCGAAATGGTAGGGGTTCCACAGGGGTAATTCCCCATGGGCAAGGGCGCTGCCGAGATAGCGCAGGGTCGGGTAGAACTGGTTCTTGGAATCCCACGGGACGACCGTTCCCGTCAGGGGCCAGATGGCGGCCGCCACGGCCCAGGCGGCCAGGATGAGCGCCAAGGCGATCAGAGCCTGGCGCTGGGTCCAGGCTGTCGGAGAAGGAGGACTGTCCAGTCCGGTCATCGATGTTTGCATTGCACTCAGGCGGCGCTGCGCCAACTCACCTTCTGCCATGGGACCCACCCTCGGCCTGCCTGATGCATGCCGCCGGCTCCGTCACGGGCTGAAACCTGCTTGGCGTCTGACCGCACTCCCCCTATACATCCGCTGCTGTTTCTTTTGTGCAGCGGCGTGTCGTTCGGACGCCCGCGCCTCCTCAAGCGCAGCAAGACGGCGACACGATGGCAAGCCGGGGCCTGCCGGGTCCGCAGCCTTCGAGGGCGTCCATCTTCATTGTTCCACATTATCGAAGCCGGATGAAGATCCCATGAATGAGTGCCTCTCCCGACTCCTGCAGCGCCGCTCCGTGCCCCCGCGCTGGCTGGGCGGGCCGGGTCCGGACGACCGGGAGGTGGAGACCCTCCTGACGGTCGCCTCCCGGGTGCCGGACCACGGCAAGCTGGTTCCCTGGCGGTTCATCCTGATCCAGGGCGAGGCCAGGGCACGGCTCGGGGAGATCCTGGCGGCGGCCTTCCAGGCGGACAACCCGGACGCCGGCGCCGAGCAGATCGCCGTCGAGCGGGAACGCTTCACGCAGGCGCCCCTCGTCGTCGCGGTGGTGTCCCGCGTGGCGCCGCATGTGAAGATCCCCGACTGGGAGCAGGTTCTCTCGGCCGGTGCGGTCTGCATGAACCTTCTCACCGGGGCGACCGCCCTCGGCTACGGCGCCTCCTGGCTCACCGGCTGGGCCGCCTTCGACCGGCGGGTCCTGGACGCCCTCGGCCTGACGCCCGACGAGCGGATCGCCGGTTTCGTCCATATCGGGACCGCCAAGGAAACCCCGCCCGATCGCGAGAGGCCCGAACTCTCCGCCGTCGTCACGCGGTTCTGATCAACGCTCGTTCGTCGCCCTGCGGCGGACCGGTGACCACTTCGCCGGGAATTGCTCCACATGTTCTACGAAACCTCGACCAACGCCCACGGCCTTCCGCACGACCCGTTCAAGGCCATTGTGACGCCCCGTCCCATCGGCTGGATCACTGCCATGAGCGCGAACGGGGAGGTCAATCTGTCGCCCTATTCGTTCTTCAACGCCGTGTCCGAGCGGCCGCCCATGGTGGCGTTCTCCTCGGCGGGCAAGAAGGACGCGCTCACCTTCATCGAGGAGACCGGCGAGTTCGTCTGCAACCTGGCGACCTACGACCTGCGCGAGCAGATGAACCTGACCTCCGCGGTCCTGCCGCGCGGCGAGAACGAGATGGACCATGCCGGGCTGCAAGCCGCGCCCTCCCGGCTGGTGAAGCCGCCCCGGGTGGCCGACGCCCTGGCGGCTCTCGAGTGCCGATGGCTCCAGACGGTGCCGCTCAACCCGCTCGGGGGCGGCGATCCGTCCTATTACCTCGTCATCGGCCAGGTGGTGGGCATCCACATCGACGACCGCTACATCGTGAACGGCCTCGTCGACACCGCCGCCATGCGCCCCATCGCCCGCTCGGGCTACAGGGACTACTTCGTGGCGACGCCCGAGACCAAGTTCTCGATCACCCGTCCGGGCGGGTGACGTTCAGGCCGGCGGGACAAAGGCTGCGCCGGAGCGCACGGACTGTCCGGCTTCCCGCCTGGCCCAGGCCGTGAAGGCCTTGATCCGCGCGTCGGCGGCTGATTCCTTGGGCGTGACGATGTAGTAGGATGCGCTCACCTGGACGCCGATCCCGAAAGGATTGACGAGACGCCAGGCCCGAAGGTCGTCCTCCACGAGGGCGCGCCGCGTCAGCCCGACCCCGTCGCCCCGGATGGCAGCCTCGATCACCAGGAGCGAGTGCGCCATCGTGACCCCTCCATTCGCCGCGACGGACGTCGCCCCGGCGCGCTCGAGCCACCGGAGCCAGTCGTGCCGCTCGTTATGGAGCAGCCTGTGATGCACGAGATCGTCCGGGGTCTGGAGCGGATGGTCTCCTTCGAACAGAGCCGGGCTGCAGATCGCGATGACCTCCTCGCCCATCAGCAGGGTCGAGACGCAGCGCGGGTAGCGGCCGGTACCGTATCGGATCGCCAGGTCCACATCCCCGCGCCAGAAGTCGACGAGCTCATCCGACGTCCGGATCCTGACGCCGATCTCCGGGTGCGCGTCCTGAAAGCGCGACAGGCGCGGAATCAGCCACTTGATGGCAAAGGAATCCATGGTGCTGATGACGAGTGGGGCGGCCCGGTCCCGCTCCTGGGCGTCCTGGGTGGCAGCCGCCATCTCGTCGAAGGACCTGTGCAGCACGCCGGCGTAGCGCGCGCCGGCGGCGGTCAGCTCGACCCGGCGGGTCGACCGGTGAAAGAGCGGACGGCCGATGAAGATCTCGAGCTCCCGGATCTGGCGGCTGACCGCGCTATGGGTGACGTTCAGCTCGTCTGCGGCCCGGCTGAAGCTCATGAGGCGAGCGGCCGCCTCGAAGGCGCGCAGGGCCGTCAGGGACGGGAGTTTGCGCGCCTTCATCGTGGGGCGTTTCCAGGCGGCGCCTTGTAAGACATTGCAGTTTCTACCGTTTCGCGCGCGTGAGCAGGTCTCATTTGTGATATTGAGTAACATATTACGCCCGTTTTGTCGTTTGTCATCAGGCGGGCGCTGATCTTCCCTGAAGGCCGACGTGGCGTGGGCCCGTCACAACCAGAGGACCAGAACATGACGAACCCCATTTCCCGCACCGAGCTTCTCCGCAGGCTGCTGAGCAAGGACCGGCCGATCCTGGTCGAGGCCCTGCCCGAGAAGTACTTCAGCCACTCCCATCTTCCCGGCGCCATCAACATGCCGCACGACCAGGTGGATCAGCTGGCGGCCTCCGCTCTCCCGCGGAAGGACGCGACCGTGGTGGTCTATTGCGCCAGTGCCACCTGCCAGAACTCGCACATCGCGGCCCAGCGCCTCTCCGAGCTGGGCTATCGGGACGTGCAGGTCTACGTCGAAGGCAAGAAGGACTGGATCGATTCCGGCCTGCCCACCGACGGCAAGCACTGATCCGATTTCGCCTTCGGATTGAGGCCGGCCATGCCAAAGACGACCCTCGTCGCCATCGCGGCCACTGTGATCATGTGGGGGTCGTCTTTTCCCGTCACGCGGACGGCTCTGACGGAGATGAGCCCGATGGAACTCGCCTTCCTCCGCTTCGCGATCGCGTCCGCGGCGGTGGCGCCCATGCTGTTGCGGACCAGACTAAGCTTTTCCGCGCGGGATTGCGCCCTGATCCTGCCTGCTGGAATCCTCGGCGTCGGGGTCTATGCGACGGCGTTGAACTTCGGTCTTTCCCGAATCGGGGCGGGGCCTGCGAGCTTCATCATCGAGTTTGGCACCCCTCTCACGATCCTCGGCTCGGCGCTCGTTTTCGGCGAGCGCCTGGGACGCCTCGCCTGGATCGGCGTGGCGGTTGGATTCACTGGGGTTGCCTGCATTGCGTCCGAGGGGGCGGCGGAGCTTCGCCTGACCGATGTGCGATGGAACGGAGCGGCTCTCGTCGTGCTTCTGGCCGCTGCATCGCACGCCGCTTCCTTCATCCTCCAGAAGCCGGTTCTCGCGCGGCATGAACCGACGAAGGTGGCCGCGCTGATGATGCTTTCGGGAAGTCTTGCTCTCGGGCTGGTGTCCGGGTTCCCGTTTCACAGGCTGGCGGGGCTTTCACCGCAAGGATGGGCCTGCCTCCTCTATCTGGGGCTGATGCCCGGCGCGCTCGCGAACGCCCTGTGGGCCCATGCTCTCTCGCGGTTGCCCGCCGGGCGCGCCGCGGTGGCGCTTTATGCGGTTCCGCTCGTGTCGCAGGCGCTCGCCGTCACATGGCTCGGGGAGCCCGTGCGATCCGTCGAGGTGCTCGGCTCGGGGCTGATCCTTCTGAGCCTGGCCCTCGTGACCTTCCGGCCATCGCGCCCGTCCCGGACCAAGGTGCGGCTGGCCGCGTAGCGCAGCCCGCGTCAGAGCCGGCCGGCGCGCTTCAGGAGACGCTCGGCCCGCAGGAGATGCGGGCGGTCGAGCATCTCGCCGTCCACCCCGACGACGCCGGCCCCCGGATGGGCCCGGAAGGCATCGATCACCGCCTGTGCCCGCGCGATCGCTTCGGGCGCAGGCGTGAAGGCCTGGTTGATCACGGGAACTTGCGCCGGATGGATCGCCATCTTGGCGACGAAACCGTCGCGCCGGGCCGTCCGGCACTCGGCCTCGAGACCGGCCGTGTCGCGGAAGTTGGTGAAGACGGAATCGATCGCGTCGACCCCTGCGGCGGCGGCGCCCAGGAGGGTGAGGGAGCGCGCGAGCCGGTACGGATCGGTATAGGCGCCGTCCTCCGTCCGGTTCGTCTCGGCGCCGACATCGGCCGACAGGTCCTCGCCGCCCCAGGTCAGGCCCGTCAGGCGGTGGCTCGAGCCCGCGAAGGTACCGAGCGCGAAGACGCCGGCGGCCGTCTCCGTGCCGATGGCCAGGATGCGGGTCGCGCCGTCCTCCAGGCCGAACTCCGCCTCGCGCACCGCCAGCTTGGCGCCGAGATGCGCCACGTCGGCTCCGCCGACCGTCTTGGGCAGAACGATGCCGTCGGGAGCGGAGCGCATCACGCCGTCGAGATCCGCATCGATGAGGCCGGTGGTCAGGCCGTTGACGCGGACGAACAGGCGGGGGCGGTCTCCGCCCCGTCCCCGCTCGCCGAGAAACGCGGCGGTGATGCGGCGGGCCTCCTCCTTGGCATCAAGGGCAACCGAATCCTCCAGGTCGATGAGGAGCACGTCGGCCCCGGAGCCCATGCCTTTCTCGAGCTTCTTCAGGCTGTCGCCCGGCACGAAGAGCAGGGAGCGCATCAGGCGCTCCTCTTGCGCATGAAGGCCTGCCGGCGGCATTGGGCCACCAGCGTGCCGTCCTGCTTGTAGGCGCGGTGGACGAACTCGACGATGCCGGCATCCGGGCGCGACTTGGATTCGCGCTTGGCGACGATCTCGGTCGTCGCGCTGATCGTGTCGCCTTCGAAGACCGGGGCGGGGAACGTCACGTCGGTCATGCCGAGATTGGCGATGGTGGTGCCCACCGTGGTGTCGTTGACCGAGATGCCGATCAGGAGACCCAGGGTGAACAGGGAGTTCATGAGCGGCTTGCCCCATTCCGTCTCGGTGGCGCAGAAATGCGCATCGATGTGGAGCGGCTGCGGGTTCAGGGTCATGTTGGAGAACAGCATGTTGTCCATCTGCGTCACCGTCCGGGTCAGCCGGTGCCGGATGGTGGTGCCGACGGAAAAATCCTCGAAATAGAGGCCGCCCCTCGGGTGTCTGGTCTCATCGTTCATGACGGTGTCCTCATCGTTTTGAACGGCATGTTGAAACCCATGCCTTGACGGTCATCAATAGCCGAACTGTTCCCGCAGGATCCGCTCGTCCAGGCTGTGGCCGGGATCGTGCAGCATCACGAGATCGACGCTGCGATCCATGGAGACATGGACGTGGGAGACATTGCGGAACTCCGTATGGTCGGCCACCGCGCTGACCGGACGGTTCTCGGATTCCAGAACCTCGATCTGGATCTTGGCGTGGTCCGGCAGAAGGGCGCCGCGCCAGCGGCGGGGCCGGAAGGCGGAGATCGGGGTCAGGGCCAGCAGGGGCGCATTGAGCGGCAGGATCGTCCCGCCGACCGAAAGATTGTAGGCGGTCGAGCCGGCCGGCGTCGACACCAGGATGCCGTCGGCGATGAGTTCGGGGATGCGCACGTGGGAATCGACGCTCACGCGCAGCTTCCCCGCCTGATAGGTCTGCCGCAGCATCGAGACTTCGTTGATGGCGCGGGCCGTGTGGGCCACCCCGTGCACGTCCCAGGCCACCATCAGGAGGGGATGCACCACGCTGCGCTCGGCCTCGTCCAGGCGCTCGAACAGGTCTTCCTCCCGATAGTCGTTCATCAGGAAGCCGACCGTGCCCTTGTTCATGCCGTAGATGGGCTTTCCCGTGCCCATGAAGCGGTGCAGGCTCTGGAGCATCAGGCCGTCGCCGCCGAGCGCCACGATGGCGTCGGCCTCTTCGGGCAACACGTTGGCGTAGCGGGCCTGCAGGGTCTTCAGGGCGCTCTGGGCGTCGGGCGCGGCGCTGGCGACGAATGCGATGCTGTTGAAACGGCGGGCCATGCCCAGTTACCCTCGTGGCGTCCGGTCGGATGCGGAGGACAGGCATAGCATGGATCGCCCACTTCTCGTCTATACGACCTTTCCCGATATGGACACCGCCCTGCGGATCGGCGAGGGCCTCGTCCGGGACCGGCTGATCGCCTGCATCAACGTTCTGCCGGGCATGCGGTCCGTCTACGCGTGGAGGGGCCGCGTCGAACAGGGTCAGGAGGCGGCGGCCATCCTGAAGACCCGCCGGGGCCTTCAGGATGAGGTGCATCGGGCTCTCAAGGAGAGGCACCCCTACGAGACGCCCGTCGTGCTCTTCATCGAGCCGGCCGGCGCGGATGCAGCCACCCTGGAGTGGCTGATCGGCGAGACGTCCTGACGCGGACCTTAAACGGCCGGGCTCCACTGCACCGGCACGAAGCGGAACCCGTTGCCCTCCTTGGCGATGTGACCGGTCGCCGGGAAAGGCGCATGATAGAACGCCACCTGCGCCCGCTCCGCGGCGGCGAGGTCCAGCATCTTCCGGCGGGTGGCCCGGGCCTGATCCGCATCCATGTCGAAGATGGCCGACCAGTCCGGGTTGCGCACGAACAGCGCCGGATGGTTCGCGGTGTCCGACAGGATCAGCAGGCGGCCCGATCCCGACGAGAGCATGAAGGCCGTGTGGCCGGGCGTGTGTCCCGGAGCCGCGATGCTGGTCAGGCCGGGCACGACCTCCTTGTCCATGTCGTACTGCTTCACGTCCTTGGCGATGGGGCCGAACACCCGGCGCGCGCCCTGGAAGCCTCCTCGGGCATTCTCGGGAGCCTGGTTCATGCGGGCATCGTCCATCCAGAAGGCCCATTCGGCGGCCGGCACCATGACCTCCGCGTTCGGGAACACGGCCGTGCCGTCCTTGCGGCGAAGGCCGTTGATGTGGTCGCCGTGAAAATGGCTGATGACCACGGTGTTGACCTGCGCCGGGTCGAAGCCGGCCGCACGGAAGTTCTCCATCCAGCGCCCCGTCGTGGGAGCGCCCATGTCTCCGTTGCCGGTATCGATCACGGTCAGCCGGTCGCCGTTCCTGACGACGAGGCCGTTGAAGGTGTTCTGGATCGTGTCCTGGGGCAGGAACGCCTCGCGGGCGGCCTGCTGGACGGCCGGGAGTTCCGCGTTGCGGATGAAGCCCTCGAGGGGACGCGGCGCGGACCCGTCGTTGACGGCCGTCACCTCGATGTCGCCGACCTTGTAGCGGTAGAAGCCGGGCGCCTGGCGGCTGCCGGATCCCTGCGCCGGAGCCGGGGCGGGCGCTTGAGCCAAGGCGGGAGCGCCGAGGGGAGCGGCGGCGAGGGCGGTGCTGGCCAGAACGGTGCGGCGTGTGATGGTCATGGGCGTCTCCAGGAATGGGACCAGGAGGCTAGAACGGCCATGCTTGGAAACAAGGCATCAGGTTTTCACAAGTCAGCGAGCACCGTCGCCCTCCCGGCCTGCTCCCGAGAGATGATGCAGGGCGATTCCGCTCGTCGTCGCCACGTTGAGCGAATCGAAGCCGCCGCTCATGGGGATGGATACGGTCCTGGTCCGGGCCAGCAGATCCGGCGGCAGGCCGGGTCCTTCGGCCCCGAGGAGCAGGGCAGTCCGCCGGGAGGGCTGGACATGCGAGAGGATCTCCCGGCCGGACGGCGACAGCGAGACCACGTCGAACGAAGCGTCCTGCAGGGCCTGCACCATGGCGTCCGCGGAAGCTGCCCGCGTGAAGGGAACCGCCAGGGCGGCGCCGACCGACACCCGGATGGCCTTGCGGTAAAGGGGATCGCAGGTCTGCGGGTCGAGCAGGATTGCGGCGGCGCCGAACGCCGCTGCATTCCGGAAGATCCCACCGACATTGTCATGGTTCGCCAGACCGATCAGGCCCACGACGAGCGCAGTCTCGGGCATTTGCGAAAGCAGTTCTCCGACCGGCAGCAGCGGGGCGCGGTGGGCGACGGCCAGGATGCCCCTGTGGATCGGAAAGCCCACGACGGCGTCCATCACGGCCCGGTTCGCCGTATAGACCGGGACATCGGGGGAGAGCCGGCCCAAGGCATCGCCGAGGCTCTCCAGGCGGTTCTCCGCCAGCAGGAGCGATTCGATCCGGAAGCGCGACTGCTTCAGGAGGAGCCTCAGCACCACTTCCCCCTCCGCGATGAAGCGGTGCTGGCGGCCCACGAGATCGCGCTCCCGCACGGCGCGGTAGGCCTCGATGCGGGGATCGTCGGGATCTGTCACGGCAATCGGCATGGGTTCTCGGTCGATGGAAGACGGTTCGGGTTGTCGCGTCTGTCTAATCCCGGAATGCGCCTTTGCCTATGAGGGGCGGTTCGGGAACAACGACTGCGGGAACAACGACTTCGGGAACAACGATTTGGCATTCCTGTTAGCCCCCTGAGACAGCAGGGACTGCCAGGCGCGGTCCTCCGCAGGGAGACGATCGATGGATTGGGATATTGCCGACGGTTGGGTCTGGGCCCTGGTGATCATCGGCGGACCTTTGCTGATCGGCATCTTCATGGCCGTCTTCAGCCGCCGCCGCAGGCTGACGCAAGCCGAGAAGGAGATGGCGGATCAGGCCGCTCACGAGAATTGGGGCAAGGAGCGGGTCCGCTAGAGCATCGGACGGGAAAAGTGGACCCACTTTTGGGATCGGATCCGATGCTCACTTCCTTGAACGGCGCAGCGTTCGGGTCCGCACGATGCGCTAGTCCCCTGCCGGTTCCGGCACAACGGAAGGGGATCGGGAGCGGCGGCCGAGAGCTTGCGGCCTCCGCCGCCGAGGCATTCAGTTGCCTCGCCTCGGGTCCGCCGCGGGAGCGCGGCGTGACACTCCGGCGAGTTCTTTCGAGAGCCGGTTCGTCATCGCGGCGACAACAACCGCAGACGCGACAGCGGCCGAGCCCATCACGTTCAGCAAGAGCACGTCCACAGGTGCCTCCACCACGTCTTCAGACGGTGCAGCCTAGGCGCCGTTGCGGGAAGTCCTGCATGGGCACTCGGACTACCTCGGCGGGCGTTCCCACGGTCGCCGATGGGGTAGGCGCTCCAAGGGCGTTGCTCCCGATGATGTGAAGCCTTCCAGAGCCGAAATCGCACCCGGCTTCGAAACAATCGCGCGGCTCACCCGTCGACAGGAACGTTCAACCATTGAGGATGCGACGATGAAAGCGTTGGCGTTGCCGGTTCTGACGGCGTTGCTCCTGGCGGGCTCACAGGGCGCCGCCCTGGCTCAGTCCGACCCGGCGACGCGGAACTGCATGCAGGGCGAGCAGGAGATCGGAGGCGTCTGCCAGCCCCTCACCAGATCTCCCGGCCGTTCGAGCAGCGGCAGCCCGGATTCCGGGAATCCGGGCAGCACCGGCAGCACCGGGGGCGGCTCGCAGGGCGGTCAGAGTTCAGGGGGATCCGGAGGGCAGGGCGGCGGCGGTTCGTCCGGCGGGAACGGTGGCGGATAGCCGGAATCCCGCCCGGCTCATGGCCCCCAAAGACCATGGTTCAACCGGGGCTGCTCCGGAGGCCTGATCCCCTCCCGTTCAATCCGGCACGTCTCTCCAAGGCCGGAATGGGGAGAGGGCGCCTCGTCGGCGCCCCGGCCGTGGTCAAAGGATGAAATAGCTTTTGGTGATCGACCCGACCTTCTGGAGCGTGAGTTCGAAATCCGCCACGCGGTCGCCGTTCACATCGGCCTCGACATAGGACGTGTAGGAGATGCGACCGTCCTCGTCTTCGCTTTCGAGCACGTCGTAGCGGAGCTGTCCCTTCTCGCCCGAGAACTCGGCGGTGCCGATGAACGTGAAGGTCTGATTGCCTGCGAGGCCGGCTTTGGCGTCGATCTTCGAGAGATCGATCTTGTCGCCTTGGGATCGCGAGAAGTCGGTGATGACGTCGTTGTTGTAGCCTCTGGAATCGGACACCGACTTGAACACGAACCGGTCGGCACCCTTCCCGCCCGACAGCCAATCGGCACCGCCGCCTCCGGTCAACGTGTCGTTGCCGTTGTAGCCGCTCAGCGGATCGTCGAACCTGCCACCGGTGATCTTGTCCTGGCCCGAGAGGGCCGAACGGAGAATTCTGAGATCGTCGGCCGTGGAATAGGTCGAAGCCGCGTCGACGAGCTTCGTGACGGCAATGCTGACATCGGTCAGAGAGGCGACTTTTCGTCCCCCGTCGACTCCGGTGTAGCCGGTCACCGTCCCGCCGGACGGAATGCCATCGGCCGTGTAGGTGAAGCCGTGCCCGTCGAACTTGTCCCAGGACCGCTTCAACGTGCCGTAGACCGCCTTGAACGTCGTCGACGAACGCTCGAAGCTGTCAGCCCCCACCAGGTTGCTCAGATCGAAAAGGTACGGCTGAAACCCGTAGGTTCCAGTCCAGGTGAATGTCGCCATGATTGCCCCCACATCCGCAACGTCGGATCCAGATTGCCACCTGTAATCGGAAAGACCGAAGGCAGCAATAACGCGTCCGGGCAACCATGCCTCGTGCGGCAGGACAAGGTCATTCTGCGAGAAGCCTCGACGCGATCTGCGCGAGACGGGAATAAGCGCGGCTCCTCCACCGTTATCCTAGGCCGTTACGATGGGGCTGACGATGAATGCCGACGACACGAGATCGCTTTGGCTCGCCTTGCTGGCTGCGCTCGGGCTGAGCTTCCTGGCCTTGATGGTCGCCGTCTATCTGAGCGTCGTCATGAACTGAGGCGCTTTCGACCCGATCGTCGGCATGCCGCAACGGCCGGCCGCTCGTCGGCCCGCGGCACGAAGGCGTTTGGCCGGTCGCGAGGTCGTGGGCGGCGCCCGTCAGGCACGCCCGGACGCCCGTCGGCGTGCGCATTTTCCGTGATTGCTGAAGGGGTTGCGACCCGTCGAAGGAATGTGGTGCCGGTGGAGAGGATCGAACTCCCGACCTTCGGTTTACAAAACCGCTGCACTACCGCTGTGCTACACCGGCCGATGTCACGGGTGCTCAGGTAGCAGTCCGGGAGGCAGGACGCAAGTTCCACACAAATGTAAATATTAAGTGTCCTGGCACACCGAAACCAACCCCGAATTCTGGAATTGTCTGGAAAACCTGATGACGGAGTTGGTGTTATGAAGACCTCAGGGGCTTCCGCTCGTAGACGATTTTCGCCGCTCGGCGGCGGTCTGAAAATCCTGGCCGTTCTGGCCGTTTCACTGGGCTTCGGTCTTGCCGCGCAGCGCACGGATGCCGCTCATGCGGGTCAGGGCGTCGGGGCGACGCCCGACCGGCAGATGGTGGCATCGGCCCGGGAGCCCGTGACCCCGGTCGCTGCGAAGGACGTGGAGACCACGTCCTCCATCGAGACGAGATCGCCGGACAACGGAACCTGCGATATTTCCCGCAAGCGCCTTTTCGTCGAGGGCGAGGGCTGGATCGTCCGCCGGGTGACGACCTGCTACTGAGACGGTCCTGCTGTCAGGGCCCAATGAAAAGCCCCGCCGAAAGGCGGGGCTTTCCTTGTCGAACCGTCAGAAGGATCAGCGGCGTGTGCCGACGCCTTCGAAGGTCATGATGTCCCGGTCCTTGGTTTCCGGCACGAACAGGAGGCCGACCACGAAGGTCACCAGGGCGATCACGATCGGGTACCAGAGGCCGTAGTAGATGTCGCCCGTGGCCGCCACCATCGCGAAGGCGGTCGGAGGCAGCAGGCCGCCGAACCAGCCGTTGGCGATGTGGTAGGGCAGGGACATCGCCGTGTAGCGGATGCGGGTGGGGAAGAACTCCACCAGGGCCGCGGCGATCGGGCCGTACACCATCGTGACGTAGATCACGAAGATGGTCAGGATGCCGATGGCCTTGAGCGCCTGTGCGTTGCCGAGGGCGTTGAAGAAGCCGCTGACCTTGAGGATGCTCGGGTCGCCGGCCTTCGGGTAGCCTGCCGCCGCCGCCGCCTCGCTGAAGGCGGTGATGTTGGCCGGCACGGCCGGGGCGATGGGCGCCTCGGTGCCGTTGAACGTCACCTTGACGGGCGAGCCGGCCGCGGCCGGAACGAGCTCGTACTTGATGGCCGCGCGGGCCAGAGCCACGCGAGCCACGTCGCACGGGGCCGTGAAGGTCCGGATGCCCACCGGATCGAACACCGAGCCGCAGGTGGCGGGATCGGCCACGACCTGGACTTTGGCGGTCTCGAGCGCCTGGGCCAGCCGCGGGCTCACGACGTTCGTGAGAGCGCCGAAGAGCGGGAAGTAGGTGATCGCCGCGATCAGGCAGCCGCCGAGAATCACCGGCTTGCGGCCGATCCTGTCGGACAGGGCGCCGAAGATCACGAAGCCGGCCGTCCCGAGGATCAGCGACCAGGCGATCAGCACGTTCGAGGTGAGCAGGTCGACCTTCAGGATGCTCTGGATGAAGAACAGGGCGTAGAACTGACCCGTGTACCACACCACGGCCTGGCCGATGGCGAGGCCGACCAGGGCGATGATCACCATCTTCAGGTTGCTCCACTGGCCGAAGGCTTCCTTCAGCGGGGCTTTCGACTGGGTGCCTTCTTCCTTCATCTTCTTGAAGGCCGGCGATTCGTTCATCTGGAGACGGATCCAGACCGAGATGCCGAGCAGCACGACCGAGAGCAGGAACGGGATGCGCCAGCCGGCGATCGGCCAGCCCTCGCCGGTCTGGAAGCCCTGCTCGCCCATCCAGGTGCGCAGCACGAGGATGACCACGAGGGACAGGAGCAGGCCGACCGTGGCGGTGATCTGGATGAAGCTGGTGTAGAAGCCGCGGCGGCCCACCGGAGCGTGCTCGGCCACATAGACGGCGGCGCCGCCGTATTCGCCGCCGAGCGCCAGCCCCTGGAGCATGCGCAGCGCGATCAGGACCACCGGGGCGACCCAGCCGATCTGGTTGTAGCTGGGAAGCAGGCCCACGAAGAAGGTCGAGCAGCCCATGATCAGGATGGTGACCAGGAAGGTGTATTTCCGGCCGACGAGGTCGCCGATGCGGCCGAACACGATGGCCCCGAACGGACGCACCAGGAAGCCGGCCGCGAAGGCCAGGAGGGCGAAGACGTTACGGGTCGTCACGTCGAAGGCGGAGAAGAACTGCGCGCCGATGATCGTGGCGAGCGAGCCGTAGAGATAGAAGTCGTACCATTCGAAGACGGTACCGAGGGAGGAGGCCAGAATGACCTTCTTTTCCTCCCGCGTCATCGGCCGCGTCGCGGCGGCCGAATGAGGCGTGGTAGCTGCTGTTGCCATAGGGTTCCCTTCCGTTCGTATGCCCGGTGATCCGGGTTCTTGGCCGCAAGCCTGCCGGGCAGGCTCTGGGCCGAGGCCTCGTGACTGCGACGGGCAGTCAAGAATTCCATCGAACGGGAGGCTAACTCCGGCCTTTCTTTCCACAATTCACAATTGGTATTTGCGACTTCCGTCTAAGAAGTCCCCCGGTCGATCAAATCCATGAGCGGCCGCAGATATTTAAGCGAAGGCTCGGCTTTACTTCCGAGCGCCCCTGGAGGCCCCTTTGACCACAGCATAAAGGCAGATGGCGGCGGCGTTGGAGACGTTCAGGCTCTTGATCGCGCCCGGCATGTCGAGCCGGCCGATGACGTCGCAGCATTCCCGCGTCCTCTGACGCAAGCCCTTGCCCTCCGAACCCAGCACGAGCACCACCGGCAGGCTGATCTCGACCTCGTCCAGATTCGCGTCGCCGGAGGAGTCGAGGCCGATTCGCTGGAAACCGCGCTCGCCCAGGGCGGTCAGCGTGTCTCCGAGATTGCGCACGATCATGAAGGGCACGTGCTCGAGACCGCCGGAGGCCGACTTCGCCAGCACGCCCGTGGCGGCCGGGCTGTGCCGGGCCGTGGTGATGATGGCCTCCACGTCGAAGGCGGCGGCCGTGCGGACGATCGCCCCGACATTGTGCGGATCGGTGATCTGGTCGAGGGCCAGGACGACCCGCTTGCCGCTCAGGGTATCGACCGAAGGCGAGGGCAGGGGATCGGCCTCGGCATAGAGGCCCTGATGGACCGCGTCCGGCTCGAGGAGGCGGTTGATCTCGTCCGGCCGGACGATCTCAGGTTCGATCGCCAGCGGCGCCCCCAGCTCCTCGCTCAGCCGCCTGGCGGAGTTCTCGGTGGCCAGGAGGCGTCGAATCGTCCGCTTTCCGTTGCGCAGGGCCTCCACGACCGGATGGAACCCATAGAGGATCGTGGTGTCGATCTCGAAATTCGGTCGTCTCGCCTGGGGATCGCGGCGGCCAGGTTTCCCATGCGGGCGCTGGAATCTCGGCTTGCGGGGCGGGAAAGGGCGGTCGCTCATGCTCTTGGGATCTCGTGTGGTGATGCAGCCGCCATAGCACAGAGCGGGCCGGTTCACGACCCGTCCGATTTCGACGCGCTTTGAGGTTGACACCGGCCATGCAGGTCACCATAAGAGCGCCACGGAGCGCCGGCCACGGCAAGCGCTCTGCAGAACAGCCTCGGCGTTTTGCGTTCGGGTTGGGTCTTAAGGGGGAATGTCCCGAGCGGCAAAGGGGGCGGACTGTAAATCCGCTGGCTATGCCTTCGTAGGTTCGAGTCCTACTTCCCCCACCACCCAATCAGAAGGGCATGCGGGTGTAGCTCAATGGTAGAGCAGCAGCCTTCCAAGCTGAATACGAGGGTTCGATTCCCTTCACCCGCTCCACCTTCCGCGACGCGTCCAGCCCAGCTTGTATTTTTGGCCTCCAGCGCCTTTATACAGGCCGAACCCGCCCGGTGAGGACATGCGTGACGGTTCGCCCCATGGGAGGCCCATGGAGCGGGTTATCAGGCACAAGGTTTTGCAATATCGAAATTGGCTCTTGCACAAAGAGCCTAACCGCAATATCGGACGCCCCTGGGTTTTTTGTTCCTGGCCTATGCAAGGTAGAGATCAATGGCGAAGGAAAAGTTTCAGCGCAATAAGCCGCACTGCAACATTGGGACGATTGGTCACGTGGACCATGGCAAGACGTCCCTGACGGCGGCGATCACGAAGGTTCTGGCGGAGTCGGGCGGGGCGA